>JAGBXM010000081.1 GCA_017629275.1 Clostridia bacterium | reverse complement strand
GATCGAAATGCTCCGCAAAATTGCCGAGCAAAGAGGTATTATAATCCTGACCGACAGTGATTCGGCGGGCTTTGTGATAAGAGGACATCTTACAAGCGTTATAAATCCACAGTACATCACCAATGTCTTTGTGCCCGAAATAAAGGGCAAGGAAAAACGTAAGGTGAAAGAATCGGCTCAAGGCTTGTTGGGCGTTGAGGGGTTGAGTGAGCAGATTATAACCGAGGCTTTAAAAAGAGCAGGTGTCAATATTGATGGTGCTGAATCCGAACAGCGCAAAGAAAAGATAACCCACACCGATTTATTCGCCTTGGGATTGTCGGGCGGTGCCGATTCAAAACAGAAAAGAGCCGATTTGTGCAATCGGTTGAAACTGCCGACCGGAATGTCGACCAACCAACTGCTTTCGGCGCTAAACTCGCTTTATTCAAAAGAAGAATTGTTTAAACTTTTTGAAACGGAAGTGTGAAAATGAAAACTGAAAATTCAAGATTGCGTTTACTCAAGGTTTTGGAAATACTTAAAGCCGAAAGTGACAAAGAACATCCCGTTTCGGCAACCGAATTGATTGAAAAGCTCAAAAAGTATGATATCGAGGTTGAGCGCAAAGCAATTTATAAGGATATGGAGGCTTTGCAGGATGCAGGCTTTGACGTGGTTAAAACCGGTACACCAAAAAGGGGATACTATATTGCCGACGGCGGTTTTGAACTGCCTGAAATCAGTCTGCTTATCGATGCAGTTCAGTCGGCAGGGTTTATCCCCAAGGCCAAATCGCGCCAACTTGTCGAAAAACTGCAGGGACTTGTGAGCGTTCATCAAGCAGGTGAACTCAAAAACCGCATCTGCATCGAGAACCGTTCCAAAAGCGGAAACGAGGAAATATACAAAAATATCGAACTTTTGAATACGGCAATAACCAAACAACTCAAGGTTAAAATAAAATATATGAGGAATCAGTTGGACGGAACCAAGCTTGTTTCAACCTCAAAGGATATGGTCATAAATCCGTATGCACTTTTGTGGGAGGCCGACCACTATTACCTTATCGGCAACAACCAAAAGTATGAAAACCTGACCCATTTAAGGGTTGACCGTATTGCCGAGGTTACGTTAACCAAAGAAAAGTGCCGCCATTTTTCCGAGGTTTCGGATTACGCTCAAAGATTCGATACCGCCGATTATTCACGCAAGGTTTTCAATATGTTCGGCGGTGAGAAGTGTCGTATCGACCTTGAGTGCGACGTGAAACTGCTTCAACAGATAACCGATAAATTTTCGGATGGAATCTTCATTCGCCATAGCAATAACGAGGATACCTTCCGATTCTCAACCGAAGCATTGATTAGTGACGGTCTTGTGGGCTGGCTTATGCAGTTCGGCGGTGATATAAAGGTTTTGTCACCCGAAACCTTGAAGCAAAAGGTTATCGAAAATGCCGAAAGGTTGGCCAAGGTTTATAAAGGATAACACCAATAAGACTTTTTTAGAAAACTTCAAAAAAACACTTGCAATTTAAAAACGGTTGTGTTATAATATCACGGCTCGGAGTATGCCAAGCTCTGAGTTAAAAAATTCACACGCGTTTGTAATGTGACGAAACGGTGTCCTGAAATTTTGGGAAAAGCCGTCAATTATACAAACGCGGCGGTATAACCGAAGGAGGAAAAATTATGGCAGTAGTATCAATGAAACAGCTGCTCGAGGCCGGTGTTCATTTCGGACATCAGACCCGTCGCTGGAACCCGAAAATGGCTGAGTACATTTTCACCGAGCGTAACGGTATCTACATTATCGACTTGCAGAAGACCGTTAAGAAGCTCAACGAGGCATATCTCTTCGCTCGCGACATCGCAGCAGAAGGCAAGGATATCCTTTTCGTAGGCACCAAGAAGCAGGCTCAGGATTCCGTTAAGGAAGAGGCTATCAACTGCTCTATGCCTTATGTCAACGCACGTTGGCTCGGCGGTATGCTTACCAACTTCAGAACCATCCGTACCAGAATTGCCCGTTTGGAGCAGCTCCGCAAGATGCAGGAGGATGGTACCTTCGATCTTCTTCCTAAGAAGGAAGTTATCGGTCTTGAACTCGAGATCGAGAAGCTCGAGAAGTTCCTTGGCGGTATCAAGGATATGGAAAAGATCCCCGGCGCTTTGTTTATTGTTGACCCCAGAAAAGAGAGAATCGCTGTTCAGGAAGCAAAGAAGCTCGGTATTCCGATCATTGCTATCGTTGACACCAACTGTGATCCTGATGAGATCGATGCAGTTATCCCCGGTAACGACGATGCTATCCGCGCTGTAAAGCTTATCGCTTCTACCATCGCTGCCGCTGTTATCGAAGGCAGACAGGGTGAGCAAGTTGCTCCCGCTACCGAAGAGGCAGCAGAAGAGACCAACACCGAAGACGCTGAGTAATTCTAGGATTTGAAATTTGTGCCGGTGAGAGCAGGTCTTTTACCGGCATTTTTGAAAAAATTATATTTGGAGGAATGTAAAATGGCATTCACAGCTAAAGACGTGCAGGCACTTCGTGAGAAGACCGGCTGCGGAATGATGGATTGTAAGAAAGCTCTTACCGAATGCGACGGCAATATGGATGCCGCCGTTGACTACCTCAGAGAAAAGGGCCTTGCTTCGCAGGCTAAGAAGGCAACCCGTATTGCCGCTGAGGGTACTGTTGCTGTTGCTACCGTTGACGGTGCAAGTGCAGTTGTTGAAGTAAACTCCGAGACCGACTTCGTTGCTTCCAACGATGAATTCAAGGCTTTTGCAGTTAAGGTTGCAGAGGTTGCCGCTAAGGCTAACCCCGCCGACGTTGATGCTCTCCTCGCCGCTAAGGACGATGAGACCGGCAAGACCGTTGATGAACTCAAGCAGGATATCTTCCTCAAGTTCCGTGAAAATATGCAGCTCCGCCGTTTTGCCCGTTATGAGGGTGTAGTTGCTACCTATGTTCACATGGGTGGTAAGATCGGCGTTATGGTTAAGATCGACACCAACGTTGCCGACACCGCAGCAGTTCTCGCTATGGGTAAGAACGTTGCTATGCAGATCGCCGCTATGAACCCCGCTTATCTTGATCCTGCATCGGTTCCCGCTGATGTTCTCGATAAGGAAAAGGCTATCATGATAGCACAGATGAAGGAAGATCCCAAGATGGCAGGCAAGCCCGACCAGGTTCTTGCTAAGATCGTTGAGGGTAAGATCGGTAAGTACTATAAGGAAAACACCCTTATGGAGCAGACCTTCATTATGGATGATATCGCAGTTGGCAAGTATGTTGCTAACACCGCTAAGGAGCTTGGCGGCGACATCAAGATCGTTGACTTTGTCCGTTTTGAGAAGGGCGAAGGCATCGAGAAGCGTGTTGACGATTTCGCTTCTGAAGTTGCAGGTATGGCCAACAAATAATTTATCTGTTTGATACAAATTAACCTCACAGGGCTTCGGCTCTGTGAGGTTTTTGTTTTTTGTGTCGTTTTTTTGGGGGTTGCGTACTCCTTTTGATACGCATCGCGTGACACCTTCCTCGGAATTCCTCCACCGCCATTCGGCGGTCCGCTTTCCTTGGAATCCCTCCGTCATTTTCTTACGAAAATGCCACCTCCCTTTAGGCAAGGGCGGCTAAGATTCTTCGCTTCGCTCAGAATGACAGGATAAACTGCCGTTTGTCATTCTGAGGAACGAATGTGACGAAGAATCTTTAAAACAAAGGTAAAGATTCTTCGCTAAGACCCTTCGGCGGGAGACGCCTCAGGGCGACACT
>JAGBXM010000080.1 GCA_017629275.1 Clostridia bacterium | reverse complement strand
GGAAATCGAAGGCGCTGAGCTCGTCACGAACTACAACCTCAATCTCAAGTGAGGCGACTATGGCAAAGCTTTTGAATATGTCACAAGTGCGAGCCCGTTATAACGACTGTAGCCGCACGACCATCTACAACTGGATGCGCGACAAGGGCTTCCCGCAAGGCGCTCTCGGACCGAAAGGCCGTCTCTGGAGCGAAGACTCTTTAAACCGTTTTGACCGCCGCTTCGGCTCGACCAAGGACAGCTTGTATGCCCGTCAGTAAGAAAAAACGGAAGAACGGACGGGTCAAAAAATGCGGCCCGTCCTTTCACCTGAAGGTGACGCCTGAACTGATTGAGGTGTTTAAAAAAGTTTATTTAGATGCGCAAATCGCCACCGAAATTAAACTGCCGATGGGGAACGCCGAGCCGTTCGATATGAAAGTTTTGACCGATATGTTCAATGTCGGCACGGTCGGATTCATCAATCGGACGTGGCTCGACCGCGAAGAACTCGAAGCCTTTGAGCCTGACTTCAAAGCCGCCAAGGCGGCCCTAAATCAGCTCTATCACCGCGGCAAGGACACCAAGCGATGGGTGTGTACTGGCGACGAATTAAACCTCATCAGAGACGTCGTAGCGACCCTTGGACAGTTCATCGAAGACAGTCTAACCGTGAGCCCGCTCCTCTTCATCAAGGAGTTCATCGCGATGGATATGCTGACCGAGAAAGTTGGCAATGGCGGCGAAATCACAAAGCCCCTGATTGACTGGGCAATGAAGCAAATCGAAAGCGTCAACGGACTGGCCAATCGCATCCGAGCCCTTCGCAACCGAGAAAGGAAAACACAATGACGACAGCACAACTTTTGAAGGCACTGGCCGCCCAAAATCCCCGCGCGTGGGAAGACGTCCACAGTGTGGTCGGCCGCTTGGGTAATCTCGCCCACTGGCATCGAACCTCGGCCAGCAAATCAAAGACTGGCAAGGCCTACATCACGTCCTATTTCGAGTTCCCAGACCGCTCTGAACTGCGTGTCTTGACTACCGAGAAAGGCGAAGTTTTCGAATTTCAAATTCCCACTTATGCGTAAGGATTGACAATGTACGAACTCTCTAAAACCGCCAAATTCGATGACCTCGACGGCCTCGAATTGACCCTGAACGAATACCAAAAAATGGCGATGAGAACCTGCAACATCAAGAACTCTGGCGACAAGCTTTTCCACGCTGTGTTTGGCTTGACGTCTGAGGCTGGTGAAGTGGCTGGCATTTTCCAGAAGGTTTACCAAGGCCACGAAATGAATGCCGAGGCGCTCAGCAAGGAATTGGGCGACGCTCTTTGGATGCTCGCCGAAGCCTGCGATGCCGTCGGCACGACGCTCAATGAAGTGGCTATTTTGAACATCGAAAAGTTGCGCAAGCGATACCCCGAAGGCTTCAGCACTGAGCGTTCCATCAATCGTGCGAAGGGAGATATTTGATGAAGCTGAGTGAAAAAGGGAAACGAAAATTTCTTGACAACTTCTATTGGTTTTCTGAAGAGTTCGACCAAGACGATTTTGAAGGTTGCGTAATTCTGACGGTCGAGGAAGCGAAAGGAATTTACGATGACCTTATTCGGCTTAGCGAAATGTCATCGTTGGACATCTCTCGCTACTACGCTTGGAAAAGGCTCAATGAACGAATCGAGCAAGCGGAGGGCAAGTGATGTCTTACGCAAAAGACTATGTTAAAAACAAAAAGGCAGGCATATACGAAAACAGAGGAGCAATTGATTTTTTTCCTCTTGAAGTTTTCATTAAAGATGATACGAACGTAACTATTTATGACAATAGGGGTGAAATTGTTTGTACCGTCAAAGGCTCAACTTTACGAGACCGTATTTTTGACCCTATCAACGGTCGATTAAATAGAGTGATTGTCACGGATGGTGTTTAGAAAGCAAATGGAAATGTCGAAGCAATCGACATAAAGGAAAAATATGATGAAAAACGAAGAAAAAATCATCACGTTGACGTTGGATGAAGCGAAACGTGTTGAATCGTTTTTGGATGACATTGTTAAGTTGTATAACCAAGAGAGCATTAAAATTTTTGCTCACGGATTCGAGACCATTTATATGTTCAAGTACAAGGTCAAGCAAGCGGAGGAAGTAAATGACTGAAGAAAAGTTAGGTAAGGGGGTACAGTTTGAACGTATCCGCCGCATCACTGGCTACTTGGTCGGCTCTACCGACCGCTGG
>JAGBXM010000079.1 GCA_017629275.1 Clostridia bacterium | reverse complement strand
GTTACAGAGGTGATTTACTTGACAATGGTTTTAATAACCGCTTTGGGTGTCGGAGGTGCAACACTGTTCGGCGCAATTGTCGGTTTTATATTTAAAAACATTTCTCATAAATTCAGTGATATAGTTTTGTCTTTTGCGGCAGGTGTTATGCTTGCGGCAGCAATTCTGGGGTTGATAGTTCCGTCGGTTGATTATGGTGGTAAATACGGTTTAGTTATAACTATTGCAGGTATATTTGCCGGTGCACTTTGCTTGAATCTTATTGACCGTCTTGTGCCGCATATCCACAAAATGGTCGGCGCAGATATTGAAAGCCATAATTCAAATGCTAATATAAACAAAGTAATACTTTTTGTTTTGGCTATTGCTATTCATAATCTGCCTGAAGGCATTGCGGCAGGTGTTGGTTTTGGTTCGGGTAATACTTCGGAGGCTTTAGTTATAGCAGGTGGTATTGCCCTTCAAAATATACCGGAAGGTATGGTAATTATCGGTCCGATGCTCGCCGCAGGTGTAAGTCCTCAAAAAACGTTCGTGTGTGCTCTTGTAACGGGTCTTATTGAAGTGGTCGGGTGTTTACTTGGATATTTTGCAGTATCGGTCTCGACCGCAATTTTACCGTTTGGTCTTGCGTTTGCAGGTGGTACTATGCTATACGTAATAAGTGATGAAATGATACCTGAAACACATGCTCACGGTTCCGAAAGGGGAGCGACCTACGCATTGTTGATCGGATTTTGCGTGATGCTTGTTTCAGATGTACTTTTGTAAAAAAGAAAAAAGATTCTTCAGTTGAAAAGCTGAAGAATCTTTTTTTGGTTAGTTGACTAGTTTATTACAACCTTTATGTCGTTACTTATCTCTGTACTCATAAACGGCCTCTCCGTTTTCAACGTAGACCCTTTTTATGTGACCGTCGGTGGGTATATCCTCGTAATTGATGCCTTGCAACTCAAACAACTGAGTCAGCGTGCAGAAGCGGTATCCCTTCTCATAAAGTATCGGCAAAACCTGCTCGAGCGCATCGGGAGTGATGCCACTTGTTTTGGTCGAATGATTCAAAATAACCGAGCCGTGGGGTATTTCGTCAGATGTCAGGTTGTTGACAATATCCTCAACTGTAGCAGAGCCGTCTGAATGATCGGCGTGAGAATAGTTGCCCGATGTTGCCGGCATACCGATTTGTGTCAGATATTCCCACAGATATTCATTAGAAGAATGTCCCGCACCTCTGAACCACTTGCAGGTATAATCAAGGTTTTTCTTATACCAATCATTTACCTTCTTGACTTCATCAATGGTTGCATCTCTTTCGGTTATTACGGTTTTTAAGCTTTTATGAGAGTAAGAGTGATTGGCAAGCTCATGACCTTTTGACAAAGCATATTTAGGGATAGTAGTTCCGTATTCTGTAAGTCTGGTACCCGTAAAGTAGAAGGTTGCGGCACCGTTATAATTACCGAACAGATCGATCAATCTAGTAACAGTATTGTCGCCAACCTCCGAAACAACAGGACCGTCGTCAAAGGTGAAGGCGATGAGCTTGTAATCCTCGGGGTGGAGGAACCATTGGTCTTCGTTATAATATTTCAAAACAACATCACTTGTCCTATAAATTGCTCTGGGCAGATTTGCGTTAATATAGCGGTCTTCACTATAGCTCTTTGAAATATCGATCTGCGTAGGATCGGTAACCTTAAGCTTATACTCAAACAGCTCCGAAACTGTGACAAAGCGGTATCCGTCAGCGTAAAGAGTTGCACAAATGTCATCAAGTATTTCGGCTGTCTG
Organism: Clostridia bacterium; assembly: GCA_017629275.1. GTDB lineage: Bacteria > Bacillota > Clostridia > Oscillospirales > Acutalibacteraceae > UMGS172. The sequence goes on along the minus strand of JAGBXM010000079.1, from coordinate 5,923 downwards.
TGCGCTTGTTCCGTGCATCAGAACGACCTTGCCGTCGTAAGCGGTGCTGACCACCTTTTCGTAGATGGATTCGGGCGTTGTGTCAGCAGCGTAATCCGAGATATAAACGGTGTTTCCGTTAATATCAACATTTCCGCGAACCAAAGGCATTTGCGCCTGAATTGCGGCCTCTAAAACAGGGTCAGTGATAACGCCTTCAGCAGCTCGCAAATACTTTATATCGTAATCCATTTCCTGCTTAATGAGGTCATTAAGAGGTTTGATCTCTTCGTCGATATAAGTCTGTGCGGTGTAGTCGGGATTTGCTTCAAGAAATGCAGAACTGATCTTTTTATGGTTCATGGTGTGGCTTGCAATCTCAAAGCCGTGGTCAACAGCGTACTGAAGCTGTCCGATACCGTATTTGGTAACTTTGTTTCCAATGATAAACATTGTGCCTGCACCGGCGTATTTGTTGAGCGTGCTAATGATCTTGTTTTGATTGTTGCTAAGATCCGAACCGTCGACCGAGGAGGGGCCGTCATCAAAAGTGAAAGCAATCAGCTTATAATCCTGCGGATGGCTCTTCCACTCATCACTGATTTTAACAAGTCCTGCGCCGTTAACAGCATCATAAAACTCGACGTTCATAACTTTGTATGTAGCGGCGACCTGTTTGTATGAAGACTCGCCCAGAGAGTAGTACGAGTATGTATCGCCGGTCTTGACATACAACACTGCTGTAAAGCGACGCATAAGGTAGTCAACAGAACCGTCTTCGGACGTAAGTCCCGTCAGCACCATTTGATAAGCGGATTGGTACGTTCCTTGCTCATAAACGATATCTTTATTATTTTTTTCGTAGCAAACAGCGGTCTGAACAATAGAATTTATTCCATTTTCAAATTTATACCAATCGGTATCAAGCTTGATGGCGGAAGATGGGGCAACAATAAATCCCATTTCATCTGCAGTTTCTTTAACTTCATTATCTATTGTTGCTCTGAAGCGAAGTCCAGCCGACTGATATTTACCGTTATTATCTTCAGCGACTTTTTCGGCTCGTACCGAAACAGCGGCCTTTGCATCTTTTTCAGCGGGTACCGCTTCAGGTACTGTCTCGATTTCAATTATCTGCACGTTGTCAAAATATGCAGTAGCGTTGCTTACACCAAAAAGGAAGTGGATATCCCATTTTGTCCAAAAGTTACCCGCTGCTTTGTATGTTAAAATTTGTTCTTTTATTGTGGCATTTGATGTGTCGATTACTATACCGTAATGACGCCACTCTGTTGAAAATTTGAAATTATTCGAAATTGCCAACTCACCGTCAATAAAATACTGAACACCGCTATCTCGGTTGTCATATCCCGTAAAGAAGAAACGGCAACTTCCCGTACCGGAACCGTTGGCACCAAATATCGTTACAGGCTGTGTATCGGCTGTTTCGGATTTTGCATCATAAGAGATATAATACTTACGATTTTCTTTTACATCAAAATCTTCAAAACCAAGACGTGCATTAGAGCCACCGACAAGCTTCAAAACGCTTCCATGCTCTTCGTCGTAATTATCAACTAAAGCTGTGCCTTCGTTACAGCCCGAAGCTGTGATGAAGGCATCGTTGGTTGCATCGTCCATAGTGTGCAGACGGCTTTCGTTGTACTCTAAAGTTCCGACCTCACAGATGGTAAGATTATCAATGGCGGTGTTTACTTTATATTCCGTACTATAACCGGGTCTGAAGCCGATGGAAACACCATTAGTTTCGTCATCGTTGACAGTGAAAATATAATAAGCAGTATGCCAATCGGTATCTTGTTCAAGAACGGTGGCTGTATCACCGAAAGTTATTTCGGCTGCTACCGATTCAACAAGTGTTGCATGCTCTGAAAGATTTAATTCATTCGCTGTAAGAGAACCCGTGGGATCGGGATGTAATCTTACGTCGATAGACGCCGATGTACCGCCGGTTCCTGCAAGGAATTTATAATCAAACTTCAAACGGTAAGTCTTACCTGCATCACACAAGAAAAGATTTTCCTTAGCTTCTGCTACAAGGGTTGCATTGTCAGCTTGTGTAACAGGGAAAGCGCCGACCGAACCGTTTTTACCAACCCAAGCAGTACCGCCGTTTTTTACTCCTTTTTCGAAAACAACGGTGCCGTTTTCATACTTGACCGAAGTGACCTTTCTGTGGAAGGGTATACCGTATGGCTCGTTACCGTCAAAGGTCAGCGAAACGAGATGGGAATAACTGTTGACCGTTTCTGCACTTACACTACCAACAAAGCATAATAAACAAATTGAGAACATTAAGCTGAGTATGAGAAGTAAGCTTATCAAACGTTTTTTCATGTTAATTTCTCCTTTTACAGTAATTTAATTTTAAAATATCAGTTATCGGTTAAAAATGGAATGTATAGAATAGCTTTATTTTTGTAATAATCTGCTACAAAATAATTGACAAGAAGGCTAAATATATTGTAATATGAAAACGCAAATAAATCTTGCCTTTATGAGAGGTATACTATGAGAACTATGTTTATAAAACAAAGAGCAGATACGGAACAACTATCCGATGAGTTTTTGCATATTAACAATTGCAGGCCTGCGATCGCTCCTACCAGTAAATACAAGCACTTTTTCAAGATAGTCAGACCCAACGGTCGGCTTGATTATCAGATCATCCTCGTAACCGAGGGAGTTTATGAGGTTACCGTTGACAATGAGGTTACAGAACTTAATGTTGGTGACTGCGTTATTTATCCTCCGGGAGCCGTTCAGGAATACAAAATGATTACCGACGGAAGATTTGAACAGACGGTTGGCTACTTCGTTCATTTTAGCGGCACCGCAGCTGATGAGATATACTTAAAATGCGGCTTTTCCGGTACTACCATATTAAGATCGGTATCACCTGAGGTTAAACATTCTTTTGATAAATTGTTTTATGCTCACAACAGTCGAGACGAACTTGCCGAAATATCCTATTTAATAAGAATTATCTCACTTCTTGCTAAAAGTGATGATTCGGCTGAAGGCGAAACAATAAGGAAAATCAAGGCAGAGGCCGAATATATTTCCCGCCATTTTTCAGAAAAAATTGACTTTGAAGCCATGGCCAAAAGATGTTACATAAGTCGTAGTCGATTTACTCATTTGTTCACTAAAACATTTGGGGAACCGCCGACACTTTATCAACTTAACCGAAAGCTTAATAACGCACGTGAGTTGCTTGTTTATTCAGAACTATCGGTTGGTGAAATCTCTGCCCAATGCGGCTTCAGCGACCAAATGTATTTCAGTAAAATTTTCAAAAAAACATATAATGTATCACCTTTAAAATACAGAAAGTTGAATCAATAAATAAAGACACCTCATCAATATCGGTGAAGTGTCTTTTTGCATTTTATAACATTACAATAACAGGGTTATGTTTTAACGCAGGGATTATTGTGTTTATAAGATCGTCTGTCTTGATTTTAAGGCTTGACGTATTGATACATGGGTGGCAACCGAAATATTCATCTTTTAAAACATCGTTATCTATTAAAAGTGTTACAGCATTTTCCGTATCATTCATTAATCCCAAAACACTAACAGACCCCGGTGTTATATCAAGATATTTTTCCATATGTTCTGACGTAGCGAAAGAAAGGCGAGATGACCCGATCTGTGCTGATATATCTTTGGTTTTAAACACTTTATCGGCAGGTATCATCAAAAGATAAAAGGCAGTCTGTTGACGGTTACAAAGAAACAAATTCTTACAAATTACCGCACCGAGCGTCTTATCGATTTCCTCACATATTTCCATTGTATCAGCCGCTTCGTGATCAACTCGTTGATATTCAATATCCAGATTATCCAAAAAGTCATAACATCTGATTTCTTTATCCAAGCGACCTGTAACGGATTCGGGACGTCCGATTTTAAATTCCATAATTGAGTACTCCTATTTCTTTTTATATTCTAAAACACAAAACTCAACCGATGTCGTAAGTGAGTTGAGTTTACTTAATTTCTCTTGATCTTTTTTCCCTGTTTTATAATAATACGGCGTCATTTTAAAAAGAGAAATAATATCTTCAGTTGTATCGAGCGTTATACTGTATTTTAATTCTCTTTTTGAAACCAAATCGAAGCCTTCTCGTTCTATCTCAACTCCAGGATTAAAATAGGGGATATCATAAACAGCTTTTTTTAGTTCAAACAAATGATTTTCCATTGGTTGCACAGTGATAAGTCTGCCGCCGTCTTTAAGAACACGAAAGAATTCACCGTTACTGTCCGGCGCAAAAATATTCAAAACAACGTCCTGAGAGCAGTCTTGAACCGGAATACAAAAGATACTTGCAACCGCAAAAGAAACGTCGGGACAGCGTTTTGCGGCTGATTTCAACGCATCTTTTGATATATCAATACCGCACACCGTATTTCTCTCGGCAATCTTTTCTGTATAATAGCCTTCACCGCAACCGGCATCAAGAACACTTTGATTATCACCGACAATCTCACACACTGCATCGCGAAGCGGGGAGTAGTAACCCTTTTCCAAAAAATCAGTCCGTGACTTTACCATCAATTTATCGTCACCGTGGCGCTTATTATGGGAATTGTCAAGCAACAAATTTACATATCCTTGTTTTGATAAATCGAAGCTGTGACCTTTTAAACATTTCAACTGCGTGGAAAGATCAAATAATTTAGCCTTGCAAACAGGACAGATTAACTTTGATTCTTTTAAAAACATTATAAAACCTTCTGTTTATTATCTTATATAAATTTTCTTGGTAATACGCCGTTCTCTTTTTTAAAGAATTGACTGAATGTATAAATGTCAGGAAAATTTAAAATATCGGCTGTTTCGCTGACATTGAAGCCTTCATTTATCAACATATTCTGTGCAATAGATATATTGCATAGCAGGAAACAACATGCTGTGACGTTATTTTACTTAATTTCGATATTTACTCCATTGACTTCTACACCGTCATTGGCTTGAATTAAAATATACTTATTACCGTTGATTACCTGCGTCGAAACGAGGTCGGTTCTTTCGGGATTAACTTTAATCGAAACGTCGGGAGTAACCAATTCAAATTTTTTGATATCTACAACTGTTTTAGGTGCAACCTCGGTCTGACTACCTAAACTTTCATCAAAGCGGTTACCAAACTGTTCAAGTTTCTCTTCGTCAACGCCACAATATTCAAGAACAGTTTTAATTTTTGCCTTTGAAAACTTTAAAGGTTCCTCTTCTTTAAGTTCTTTGTGTTCCTGCACCATTTCTGCGACCTGTGTGTGCACAGAACGCATTGTCTCAAAGTTGCAGTCTTCAAGCAATGACTCTTTTATACAACTTTTCAAGCAGCTTTTTTGAGCGGCAGGGGACATAGGCAAACCTACGTTAAATATATTTTCAATAAACGAAGGATGGACGTCACTGATATCCCGCGTATAGTAAAGTGTGTTGTATATATTTGCCGCGCGGCCATCGAAACTCGGGAACATAAATCCCATTTCGGGAGGTGAAAGAATCGAATGCGCGGCAAGTTCTCTGAATGAGCTGTCGTGTTCGCGGAAATACAGACCGCTGTTTAAAGGCTTAACAGGACATACACAACAGACAAAATACGAAAAAACGGTTGACGACTCATCTTTTTCACCGTCTTTAGAATACGAAAAAACATCATAGTTATCCATCGCAATGAGAATAGCATAATTTTCCTGAAAAGAAACACTCTCAATAATTTTTTTATAAAAAGTATCAAGTGCTTCTTGGTCTTTAAGTTTTGAGTCGCGTAAACATCTGAGCAATTTGTGTTCTTCGCTATCCATTACCTGTTTAGCGGTAAACTCCAAGTCAATTAAATTGGTTCCCATACCGCCTGACAGAGTTTTTTTAATAATACCCAGTAATTTGTCACCTTCTTCAACC
>JAGBXM010000078.1 GCA_017629275.1 Clostridia bacterium | reverse complement strand
TTGCACAAAATCACCGACCGCATCACCGCGGAAGTCGATGGCATCAACCGTGTGCTTTACGACCTCACACCGAAGCCCATCGGCACCATCGAGTGGGAATAAGAAACGAAATCCGAAAAAGCCTTATTTTAAGCCATTTTTTGAGATTTAAAGTGCAAAATGATACCATTTTGATACTGTAATCGTTCATCCTACAATAAATTTTAATATAAGAGGAAATCCCTCCTATGTTGAATTTGCTTAAATTCACATAGGAGGGATTTTTTTGCGCCTATTAGGATTTTGCCTTGTGGTTTGGGAATGAGTTCTCCATCCATTCGGTAAATTCTTCGGGGGTAATGATACCGTCGGTGCAATCGTTTCTTTTAGACATTGCCTGATACTTCCACTTTTTAAAGTCAGCTTCTTTAATTTGCCGAACCTTAACACGTGTGGAATATATTGGACTGTAGAAATTGGAATATGTTGCCGAAACCCATTGCAAAAACAAACACATTGTGCTACAATACACTATGTGTAATTATATTTATCAATAGATTTTATCGAAAGGGGTTGACACAGAATGCCTATACAGTATAATTTGTTAAGCAAGCAAGGCATAGTTCTGCCCATTTCTACAGTAAAAGTTAATATTACATAAACAAAACCATCTGTAATGCGTAGAGGGTTTATTTCCTCTATGCTTATAGGCGGCTTTCCGTGTTGTTTAGGAGATAAAAGACAGTGACAAAACATTCAAAGAAAAAGCAGAGCTTTTTTGGGGGGCAAGTTTTCAAACGTACCTTAAAAATCGTTCTGATAATAATTGTTGCAATCTCTCTTCTGCTTAATCTATTTACCTTTATTATGCCTGTAGTTAAGTATTATGGAAACAGTATGTCTCCAACACTTGAAGACGGACAAATACTGATTGTAAATAAGATGGCAGAGATAAAAAGCGGAGATATTATAGCGTTTTATTATAACAATAAGGTAATCGTTCGTCGCGTTGTGGCGACCGGAAACAATCAAGTTTCTATTGATGTATTTGGAACGGTTTTTGTGAACGGTAAAGAACTTGATGAACCCTATATTGAAAATAAAACACTTGGGCAAAGCAACCTTGATTTCCCGTATAATGTTCCAACAAACTCCTATTTCGTTTTGGGGGATAATCGAGATGTTGCGATGGATAGCCGATTGTCTGAAATAGGAGTTGTTACAAAGGACAGGCTTTTAGGAAAAGTAGTCTTTTCGCTTAATCCGTTTGGTTTGATAAAATAAATTTCTGTTAAAGAGTGAATGGTAATGAATGCTTTTAAAAGCAACCGTCAACTGAATATTAAAAGCATCCTTTTTTACGCAGTTTGTGCGATCTTCTGCATCGCTTCCTATGTTCTTTTGTTCTGCACAAATGTCACCCATGCAGTCGCATTAGAGCAGGAAATACGATGTGGGATGGAAGAACACACCCATAATGATAGTTGCTATAACGGTGATTTTCTTATCTGTGATAAACCGGCTCATACGCACGATGGTAATTGCTACATCGTTCTGTTAAAGGAAAATAATATTAACAATATTCTCACGCTACTTGGAAATAACGAAAGTCATTCCCTTGAAAATGTAATTACCGACACAATGTCTTCTGCACTTAATTTTAATTCAAACATAAACAGCGCTGAATCTATTGGCAGCGAACAAGAAATAACTTTGACTCAGGATACGGTAGCTAAACTTAATAATACAATCTCTAATGAAGACGATTTACCTGACATTTTACTTAACGAAAATATAAATAATATTAGTACTATCGAATTAGAAAACCAAGAACAGACACAAGAAAATACTCCATCGTATTTGAACAACGTAACAACTTATAGTGTAGGCGACCAGCCTGTTACTTCAAATTATAACGCTAACTTTTATATTTATCTTGACCGAAAATGGACTTGCATTGGTTCACTTCAATTTGAAACTGCACGAAGTGGTTGGTCATACAACAGTACCATTTCTACAAGCCAGGTTCTGAACCTTGTGAATACTACACTTGGTACAAATTACAATTACAATTCTTTTGATATAGCGGTTTCAAACTCATTAAACGGTACATATTCTAAAAGTAATATTGGTATGGGTGCCAATACAACAACCATTGGCTATCAGCAAAGCAATAGCAACTCACGTGCGGCAAAATACGTAAGGCTTATACCCAACAATGCCCTTGCAAGTAGTACAGCCCTTGCGTTCTATACAGTTACGTATGAGTATCCCGACGGCATAACTGCACCTTCTTTTATTGTGGAGTCGGGCACAACTATAAACTTGCCTACAGGAAATTACGAATGGTCAAACGGTAATAGCACCTACGCCTCAGGTGAAACAGTAACCATAACGGGCACTACGACCTTTACGGGTACACTGTTAGGCCCAATAACATACCTCAACATTTATTACGATGTTAATTTTCCAACAGGAAGCTGGGCTTCGGTTCCAACCAAACCTACTATTGCAAACCTAACTACAACAACAGTAACCGACGAGTTTTCAGAAGGAGCCTCGGTTGTTATCAGAAATGTTTCTCAACAGTCGGTTCAGGGTGCGGTTACAGGCAACAACACCGGTCTTACCCGTGTATTTCAGTTTAAGGGTTGGAGGGTTGGCAATACCGATACGATTATCCAAGCAAACACACATTTGATTTGGGAAGAACTACTCCAATATTCCCACAACACAACCTATTTGAGTCTTACTGCCGTTTGGGATTATGACCCTCTGCAAACAGCAAGTTTCTTTATCCGATTTGACTCGGTTGCGGTAGACACCGAAGGTAACATTACCGGTCAAGATTCCAATAAATATACACAGCAGATTTTTGCGGCATACGTTGGCGGAGTTGATACGTCACTTGGCACAGCAAAATTACAGGAGAAATATGGAATAGCAGATACAACCTCGGATAACTCCTACGGTGCCGACCAGGAAATTCGCGCATTATACGGCGAAAGGTTAGATGGCGTATGGTTAAGTGCTTTCCCATCCGATGATTATGTTTTCGAAAGTCTTGTTCAGTACGCCGAAACAGGTTATCTGTCGGTAGGCGGAGAACCCGTAAAAGCAGAAGACCTTAACGCTAAGGAATATGCAATCAGATGGTACGTTTTCAAAAGCCAAGACGATGCGTGGCATATAGACGGCAAACTCGTTAAAAAGGAAGGCCTTATACACGTATATAAAACCTTTGCGGGAAACAAGGAGTTAATTGCCGAAGCCAAAACCGATTTCTACATAGATGCGACCGATATAACGGCAGGTATCAACACGGTGCTAACCTTAGACAACCGCAAATCCTACAACGCAGAAACCGATACATATATGTGGGAGATAACCAATGTAGATTATGGCGAGTATTGGGAGATTACCGAGCACCCCCATTTATTTGCCGACCCCGGTGTTGATTTTGGTGTATATTCCGAATATACCATTATGGACGCCCACGGCGACCAATCTATTACAGGCTCAGGAACATCTCTTACAGTTAGCGGTATGACCTATGCACTTGATGAGGGAACCGATGAGGTTCTTCGTGCAGAGTTTACCAATATTTATAACAAGAGCAACTCTATTCTTATCAAAAAGCAGGATGCTCTAACAGGAGTTTCAATAGGCGGAGCAACCTTTAGACTACTGCAAAATGGTACGCCGCTAAAGTTCAATTATAACAATGAAACAAACAGCTATGAATATGATGCTCAAAACGGTACCCATACCGTGCTTAGCGGAACAGCCAACGGTTATTTTGAAATTTCTATCGAAAACTTTAGTTATGATTTAGGAAACATAACCGTTCAAGAAATAACTTCACCAACGGGTTATTCGCCTATAGGTGAAATTGAAATCGGCTATGTTGACGACCAAAATACTATAGGCATTATTGGTGGCAATAGCGAAATGATAAAGTATGTAAACGGCATACTAATTGTGGGCAACAGCACCGACGTTTTATCGGTAACGGCAAAAAAGATTTGGGACTGCCCCGAAAATGAATGGCAACCCGTAACCGTACAGCTTCTTGCTAACGGCAAATTAGTTACAACGGTTATTGCAGGTGTTGAACCGCAGGTAACCCTCAGCAGCGAAAATGACTGGCAACACCTTTGGGAGAATCTACCTGTTTACGTAAACGGTGAAAAGATTGAATGGTCAATTAAAGAGACCGCGATAGGTACCGAAACCGCCAAGACAGACGGTTCGTTTGTAAACTGGTTGGCGTCTTACGGCATACCTATTCAGTCTACCGATGAGGATGGCAACCCGCACATCACACTTACCGTTACAAACACCACAAAGCGCGTAATGCTCAGAATTACCAAAACCGATATAAGCAAAACGCTACAATTAAAGGGCGCTACCTTCCTTTTGGAAGCGGTAGATGCAGACGGAAACGTGTTACCGTACGAAATTTCTAAAACCGAAACAACGGGTGAATCGGGAACGCTGATATTTGATAACCTAAAATGTAATACGCGATATAGGCTAACAGAACAAACCGCGCCCGAGGGCTATATAAAGGTAGGGGGATATATCTACTTTACCATAAACGAAGACGGCTCGGTTTCGGTAGAGGATAACTACTATGCCGAAGCAAGTAAGACAGCCTACAATATATTAGTTCGAAATGCAAGTGGCGTTCCGCTACCCGAATCGGGCGGAACAGGACAAAGTATGTTTTATGCCTTTGGTATACTGCTGATTTTAGCGGCCATTGGCATTTACATAGACATCTCTCGCAGACAGAGGAGGTGTAGAAATTAAATACGTTTTCAAAACAAAAAAATAAAAGAAAAGGAGCAAATCTTATGAAAATGATCAAAAAACTTTCGGCAGTAATTGTATGTATCGCAATGCTTTTTTCAATGGTTGCAATAAGCGCATCTGCATATACAGTAACTGTCGACCAAAACGAGAGCTGCAGCATTAAAATTATGGATGCTCAGACCTCTAACTCTACAGTTGGTGGAAAAGAACTTCGTCTGTTTAAAATTTTCGACGCTGAAACCGACGGTGTAAACATCATCTATAAGTGGATAGAAGATGGAAGCGGCAATAAGCTTTTTGCCGATTTCTTCTGCACCGCTGAAAGAGCAGGTGAAGATGCTACGATAGAACAGGTTGTTGACTATATTAATAACAACTACGAAGACCATTCTTCCGAACTATCAGAGCTTACTGCAGACCTTCACGAGTATATTCATCCTGATGAAAATCAACCTCCGGTTATCCAACCCACAAAAGTTGCTGAGGTGCCCGTAGGTGAAACCTCTGTTATTTTTAACGGCTTATCGTTAGGCTATTATATGGTATATGATGCTACAGTCATCGGCCAAGAGGATCCTGCTGTTCGCGCAACCGCAATTTTAACAACACCAAACACAACAAAAGAAATTATCCTTAAAGCAGACCGCCCCACTATCGATAAAAAGGTAAACAACGGCGATGCTACTACAGAGGATTGGAAACTTGCTACTGTTTCGTCTATCGGCGACGTTGAAACCTTTAAAATCACCACATCTATCCCTGACCACAGCCGTTACTCAAGCTATGTTTTCAAAATCAAGGACGAGCTGCCTGCAGGTATGGATTTATACAAGGAAGATGCAGCAGAAGAATACGTTAACCTTACTGCTACTAATAACGGTGTTGCATTAACCTTAGCAAAAGGTACTCATTATAATATTGATACAACAAGTGATGGCTTTGAAATAGAGTTTTTAGACGTTAAAGAAAAATGGCCTATCGATGTAGAGATTACCATTACATATCAAGCCCAGGTGAAGGACACCGAAGCTACTGCTAAGGATACAACAGCCGAAAACACAACAAACGGATTAGTATATCCTAACACCGCTACTTTAACTTACACTAATGACCCACACGATTATACATTGGGTCAAAGCGATGCTACTGCAACTGTATATACTTTGCAAACCCTCTTAACCAAAAATGCAGAAACAGCTACCGGTGGTGCCGACCAGAAACGTCTTGCAGGTGCGGAATTCGAAATATACCGCTTAGATGAAAACAGTGACCCTGTAGGCGAGGCTCTTACCTTTAAAGAGGTTGAAGTAGATTGCCCTAACGGACATAAATACACAAAATACGTTTACTCACCTGATGGTACTACAACAACCCTTAAAACTACCGCTGAGTGTGCAAATGACGACCCAAATAAATCTGTTGGTACGTCTTTTGGCGGACATATCGGTGAAATCAAAATAATCGGTTTAGGCGGTGGTTCTTACGGAATCAAAGAAACCAAGGCACCTACAGGCTACAGAAAAGCAGAAAAATTATTCACTCTATCTGTAGAGACCGACATCAACCACGGCCTTGTTTCAGAAATTAAAATGACCTACGATTCTCAAGCACAACCCAGTGGTGGCAGACTCTATAACGTAACCTCAACACACGGTGCGTTAAAGTTTGCAGGTCACATATCCAACCGCCCCGGTACTGCACTGCCCGAAACCGGTGGTATGGGTACCACACTCTTTACCATTCTTGGTGTAGTTTTAATGGCAGGTGCACTTGCTTTTTTTACTTCAAGAAAAAGAAGTAGTGCTGTCTAAAAGAAATATTCGTTTTCGACGGAGCGACTTATTCTTTTAGCCACCCCGCAAAACTATTTCTTTTTCTAAACCCGATTTAAAGATAAATGAAAGGAGGGAAAGATTTATGAAGAAACATTTACCGACAATTATCGTGGCGGTTATATTCCTCTGCGGTCTTTCCCTCTTTCTTTATCCTACCGTCAGTAATTTATATAATCAGCACTTGAACAATAAGCTCATCGGAGAATATAAAGAAGCTTTTTCTTCTACCACACCCGAAGAATTTAATAAAGCAATGAAGGACGCCATTGCTTTCAATGAAAATCGTGAAAATGAAGAAAAACTCAAAGAGCTTGGTTTAACCTATGAAAATGTTCTTAATGCGGCAGACAACGGTGTTATGGGATATATTGAAATTCCAAAAATCAGTGTGTCTTTGATTATTTACCATACAATAGAGGAAAATGTGTTACAAAAAGGTATCGGACACGTTCCCGAAACACATCTGCCTGTTGGCGGCAAAAACACCCACTGTGTTCTTGCGGGACACACGGGACTGCCATCTGCAAAATTACTAACCAATATCGACCACCTTAAAGTCGGTGATCGATTCTACATTCATGTGTTAAACGAGGTTCTTGAATACAAAATAGATGGTGTGTCTGTTGT
>JAGBXM010000077.1 GCA_017629275.1 Clostridia bacterium | reverse complement strand
TCCATAGCCTTTTTTAAACGTGTATCATCAAGATTGACGAATGGGTCGTCAAGTATCAGCAAAGCCTGTTCTTTTTGGAACAAAGCCTCGTTAAGGCTCAATCGCATTGCAATATCGAGTATGTCCCGAACGCCACGGCTAAAACTCGATTTTTGCCGTGCTGTGCCGTCGACGTCTAATTTGACGTTCAACTGAGAATCGACCAAAACATCACCCAAGGCCACGTTAAACATCCGACAGTAGGTCTTAAACCTTTCGCTGACCTTGTCGAGATAACGTGTTGACAAACTCTGCTTTGCCTCTTTCAAAAACTCTGCAGTCAACTGAACGACTTTTAGTTCATCACCCATTTCGCCGCGGTTGAGCTTCAGGTCGGAAAGCTCCTCTTCGAGCTCGAACATAGACTCGGTTGAAGCCTTCAGACGGCCAATCTCAACCTCCAGCCAAGCCTTCCGCCTTTGCAACACGTCAAGTTCACCCTGTATCTGCTCTTCACGTTGAAGCAAGGTTTGACGGTCCTCCGAGATTTCAATTCGGTCGCAGTTTTCGAAGACAGGAAGCGTGGACAACCGTTCGCGTTTAAGCCGCAGTTCTTCTTTTGTCTTCACAGCTTCGGCTTTATCGCGTCGAATTTCGGATAAAACCTCTGAAATGCCAAGACCTTGAACCATACCGTATTTTGAGAAAAATCCGTCAAGCGCCGTTTGGCACTCGGAAATTTCGGCAGTATATTCATTCTGCTTTTCTTTGGATCTTTCAACCGCCGCCGACACCCTTTTATAGTCCTTGAAGGCTTCGTCGATAGTTTCAAAGGCGAGTATCGGCGATTCTTCGGGAATGTATCTTTCGGTAAAACAGGCCAAACGTTTGCCCACTTCCTGCATTTCCGCCTTGATTTGGGCGTATTCTTTTTCACTGTACACGCCAACAGCATTACTGCCGTGTGCAATCATATTTTTCAAGATTCCGAAAGCCGCCGTACCGAGTAAAACAAGTCCCAGAATTGCCACGGCAACTCCAACCGCCAACGACCAATTAAGCGCCGCAACACCTGCAACTATAAATGCCGCGCCCAAAATCAAACCTATTTTAGGCAAAGCCTTGCCTTTTTCGTGGCGTTTGGCTTCTGACATAACCTGTCGGTCAACCGCCTTGAATTCAATTTCAAGTCTTTGTAACCTAAAGGCATCCTCACGTGCCGACTTCATTTGACCCTCGGTCGGGAAAACGTCACCGAAAAACTCAGAAAGCTTTTCCAATTCACCGATGTCGGCCGTGTCGGTCTCACCCACCGCCTGCCGTTTGGCCTCGGCTTCTTTCAGCGCGGCGCACACCCTTTCGGCCTCGACAAGCTCGGCGTCCTCGGGCAAGCCGTTCTGATATTTTGAAGCTATGGCAGTTCGATTTGCCTCAAGCTGTTTTATTTCTTCGGTCAGTTCAAGATGCTGCCGTTTTTCCAGTTCTCTTGCTTCTTTGGAAGACGCGACCGATATTTTGTATCTCGTTTTTTCCAAAGCCTTTTCAAGTGCCGAATTTTTGCCGACCAACTCGGCCAACTCACCTTCAAGTGCGACAGCATTACACGCCGCCACCGTCATATCTCGCAACTCCTTTTCAAGCGCTTCGATACGTCGGTCGACCTTATTAAGTTCGCCCTTTGAAGGACTGTTATAATATTTTTCTCGCTTATCGAGCAACTTTACGGCGGCATCAAAATCATCCGAGCCGTTGCCGTTTTCAAGTAATCCCGTAAGTTTCGCGCTCAAAGAATCGGTCATTACGGTCGACATTCCTGACTGCGACGCATAAATACTGCGTTCAAAGCTTTCGGCATCCATCAAGAAAAGTTCGACCCCTAAATCAGACGAAAAATCATAACTGTCACCGCCCGAAGTCAAGTCGAGCAGTTTAAAGGTATCCTCTTTTTCACGGGCACCGAAGGTACGCTCAACACGGTATTTTCGGTCTTCAATCTCAAAATCAAGCCTTCCGCCGAAAACTCCGCCCTGCCACGGTGCAAATTTCATACGCTCGTTAGTGTCGATACTGTGGCCCGAGCGCTTGGGGAATCCGTAAAACATCGCCTTCAAAAACACGGCAAGTGTCGACTTTCCGAAGCCGTTGTCCTCTTTTATAACGGTAAGGCCCTTTTCGAAATTCAACTCAAAATCACTTAAGGTGCCGAAGTTTTTAACGTAACAGTTAAGTATTCTCATCACAGCACCTCCCTACCGCTCAAGGCGGCAAGACCGCATTGAATAACACGGTCGCGAAGCGCTTCGGGCAGGTCACTTGCCATTACACGGCGGATAAACTCACCCTTTAATGATATATCGTTAACGTAGTCCTCGGCACACAGTTTAAGCCTTGTTTCATCCGAGAATTTTGAGAACCAGAACCTGTCTTCAAGATACTTTTTAAAAAGCTCCGTATCTATGGAAGCGTCGGCGCCGACGTCACCTTTGAGTATCAGCTTGACCATCGAGTCAGGCTTTAAGGTCTCGACCGCTTCTTCGATTTGTTTTAAAATTTCAGAAGTATCTTCAAGGCCGCTCACGTCACATTCGACCCTTACGATATCACGGCGGGAATTTTTGATAAATTCGTATGTAAAACTGTTGTCTTCAGCTACGTCAAGCAAGACAAAACCCTTGTCCCCTGCTTCGTCAAATCCGCGACCCTCCAAGCAACCGCAATAACACCAGGTGGTCTTTCCGATTTTTCCCGATTCAAACGAATGGTAATGACCGAGGGCCAGATAATCTATCGGCTTTTCAGAAAGCAATTTTCGGTTCACGGCATCAGTTTTACACTCGACGCCAAGTTGCCCGTGCAATGTCACAATATTAAATCGGTCAATATCAAGCCTCAAACTGCCGTAGATATGCCGACAATTATCGTCGGTCAGTTCAACACCCGTGATGACGACGTTATCGAATTCAAAGCCCGTCCACGTTTTACCGAACACCTTGAAATTTTGTGGCAAATCACAACTTTCGATCAACTGCACCCCTCTGTCGTGGTTGCCGGGAAGATATAAAAAGGTTATGTCGGGCAGCCTTCTGATCTCGCCCAATACAAATTCCTTGGTGGTTTTGCGAATGCGGTCGGAATCAAACAGATCGCCCGCAATTATAATGACCGAAACGCCGTTAGATACGGCAAATTCGGTCATTCGGCGGAAGGCAAGAGTCACCTCCGCCTTGCGCTCGTCGGATTTGGATTTGGGGAGATTGGATTCCAATTTAGAATCAAGATGCAGATCGGCACAATGTATAATCTTCATACTGTCTTTTCCTC
>JAGBXM010000076.1 GCA_017629275.1 Clostridia bacterium | reverse complement strand
TTCCGTAGGGGCGCATCACGATGCGCCCGATAGTCTTCCTCTTAAAGGGAAAGCGAAGAAGGACGAGGCGGATGAGGTGTCACGGGCGATTCGTGAATCGCCCCTACGTTCATATAACGAAGGAAAGTCCTAATCGGCGGTCCACGTATTCGGGTGCCTCTGCGGTGTCTCTTGTGCCGGCGGAAGGGCACAGAGGCCCTTCACTACGATGATATTAACCCTTATGTAGGGCAAGGCCTCTGCGCCTTGCCACCGATTTATCCTAATCTTATGGGACATTGAGACCCGAACTTACGTCCAACCCCAAGCCTCGTTGTAGGGGCGAACCTGTGTGTTCGCCCGTCTAACTGTCACACGGTCTGCCGCCAAGAAATCTAAAAAGTGGGTTTATATGAAAAATCCATTTCCCTTGAAATCAATGTAAATTCCTGTTGACATTTTGGTGTGGTTTGCTATACTGAACTTAAAGTTGAAAACACTTGAAAGTCAGAGGGAGGAAACGATTATGACCTATGTCAGTTTCAGTTTTGATACCGAGGATTTTATAAATCCGAGCGCCATTTGGTGCATTAAGGAAATTGCCGATATTTTAACCCGTAATGATGTTAAGGGTTGCTTCAACGTCGTCGGCTGGTTGGCTAAATTGTTAAAAGAAATGGGCAGGGATGATGTTATCGAGGCCGTCAAACGCCATGAAATCGATAGTCACTCTTTAAAACATTCCTGGCATCCCACCATCAACGAATACACCGATATTGAGGATATTGAAGAGGCAATCGGCCGATTTGTTAAAGAGGAATCCGAAAACATTGCTATTTTAAAGGAGATTTTTGGCGTTGATAGTATTCCTGCCTGGTGTCCTCCCGGAAATTCCACCTCTTATGCAGGTCATTACGGTTGCGAGCGCCTTGGATTTAAGGCTTATTGCGGTGATGAACTGACCGACCGTGTGCGTTTTAGACCCATCAACTTCTGCAACCTTGTCTGCACACGCTATTCGCACGACCTTGTGGCCACCTTGCTTGAATTGAAGGATGAGGATATCCCCAACCTTTTGGACGAACTTGCCAAGGCCGAGTACGTCACTTGGGCCAACCATCCGCAGGAATTTATACACACGGCATTTTGGGATGGCATCAACCTCCGTGGCAAAAACCGTCCAAAAGAGGAGTGGGAGCCGTCACCTGAGAGAACCAAGGACGAAACCGATGGTCTTTTCAAGAAGTTTGAACTTTTGGTGCAGGCCATCAAGAATGATAGCCGCTTCAAGATAGTCACTTATTCCGAGTGTGCCGAAATTTATGGCGGTGAGGGTCGCGTTATCACAAAGGATATGTTGCCCGATATTGCGGCACAGATTGAGGAGTATTTCTTCCCTGTAACAACGCCCGATTCTTTCTGCATTGCAGATATTGTGCTTGCCTGCCGAGATTTCCTCAAAGGCAAGAGTGAGCACGCCTGCGAAAAGGTTTATGGCTTTGTTGACACGCCTTATGCAATACAAGAGGAAATGACCCTCAACGCCGATGAAATTGCACTCGCGGCGCATCAGATTGGCAATGGCTTCCTGCCCGAAAAGCTCTATATAGGCGGAAAGACCTTGGGTGTTGCCGATTGGTTGTTCGGCGCTTTTGCGGTGCTAAACGGTGCTGAAAATGTG
>JAGBXM010000075.1 GCA_017629275.1 Clostridia bacterium | reverse complement strand
GCTCGGCGGTAAGGCAAGCTGGAACTGGCCTGTATTTATACTGACCCTTATCGGTCTGCCGTTTGTATGGTTCTTCTACCGAAAGATGTATAAGGTGGGTGCCATTGTTCTTGCTGCGTGGTTGGCCCTTACCATCGGCGGTGGTGCCGTAACAGGCGGTATTATAAATTCAATGGCAAGGCCCATTGACAATATGGTTCAGGAAATGGTGGCCGTAGCCGAAGACTTGGGAATGTATGAGTCGGATTACGTTGATGATTCGGTTATGCTAGAGTATGAATACCGTATCGAAGCTATTACCGAAAAGTATATGAATGAGGTAATTGAGATAGCCGAATCGGGCGAGGTTTCGGGACTTGGATTTTTATCGCAAATTATATCATACATAAATCTTGCCATGCTTATTATTTTGCCGATATTTGCAGATTTCTGGTATTATAAAAAGGCAATGAAGGATCTGCATACACTTAATGCCAACGGCTTCCCCAACGCACTCGAGGTCAAGACTAAAGGCGGTACAAGTGTAGGGGTTGCGGTTTTG
Organism: Clostridia bacterium; assembly: GCA_017629275.1. Lineage (GTDB taxonomy): Bacteria > Bacillota > Clostridia > Oscillospirales > Acutalibacteraceae > UMGS172. The sequence continues at coordinate 16,107 of JAGBXM010000075.1, read as the reverse complement.
ATGGTTATTGTGGGAATTATCGTTCCGATTGCAGTTGCTGCGGCGGTTTTTGTGCCGTTGATTGTGGAAGTGTTTAACACAATTTATAATGCACTTTGATACTTTCTAAAGTTTAAAAGAAGGGTGATTTTATGGTTAAAAAGGCCATTATTCCTGCCGCAGGCCTCGGTACGAGAGTTTTACCGGCTTCCAAAGCGGTACCTAAAGAGATGTTGCCGATAGTTGACAAGCCTGCGATACAGTATATCGTTGAAGAAGCGGTCAACGCAGGTATTACCGATATTCTTATAGTTACCAACCGCGGTAAAAACGTTATTGAAGATCATTTTGACCATTCGTTTGAGCTTGAGCGTCTTTTGTTGGAACGCGGCGACAAGGATGAGGTTTTGAGTGAGCTTCGTTCGGTTGCCAAGATGGCTAACATTTATTTTATCCGTCAGAAAGAGGCTAAAGGACTCGGTCACGCGGTGCTCTGCGCCAAAAGTTTCGTAAAGGATGAGCCGTTTGCCGTTATGTACGGTGACGACGTTATCATAAATGACCGTGACCCCGTTGTCGGACAGGTTATCCGTGCTTACGAAAAACATCAAAAATGCGCTGTCGGTATTAAAGAGGTCACACCCGAACAGATCGTGAAATACAGTTCGATGAAGGTCGAAAACATTGAAGATAACGTGTACCTGATCGACGATATGATAGAAAAACCGCCGATCGACAAGATTTTTTCAATGTATTCTATTTTGGGCCGTTGCGTGCTGACCCCCGATATTTTCGATGTTCTTGAAAAGATCCCTTACGGCGCAGGCGGTGAGTTGCAGTTGACCGATGCGATGGCTGAGTTGGCCCGTAGCGACGGTATGGTGGGTGTCGATTTTGACGGCACACGCTATGATATGGGTAACAAATTCGGCATTTTAAAGGCTAATATTGAGGTCGGTCTGAACCACCCCGAGGTTGCCGATGAGCTTAAAGAATTTATTAAAAAGATTGCTAAAGAATTACAGTAAATAATAATATTTGAAAGGTGAAACCATGTCGAAAACACAGTTGAGCCAAAAACAGATGCTGGTATACGGATATTTGAAAAAGACGATGGGCAATTCCATTCCGCCGACCGTCCGTGAAATATGTGAGGCTACGGGCATACGCTCGACCTCGACGGTCCACGCCGCCTTGTCGGTGCTGGAGGAAAACGGCTATATTGAAAGGGATGCCAAGTCGTCGAGAAGTATCCGTCTTTCGGGTACCGCCGATACCTCGATGGTGCCGCTTGTCGGTAAGGTTACGGCGGGACAGCCTATTTTGGCGGTAGAGGAGATCGAAGGCTATATTCCTTATCCCATTTCGTCCGACAATTCGGAAGGCTTGTTTGCGCTTAGGGTGTCGGGCCTCAGTATGAGGGATGCGGGTATTTTAGACGGTGATATTATCATTGCCGACAAGGACCTGCAAAGTCACAACGGTGATATCGTCGTGGCACTTATTGAGGATGAAGCCACCGTCAAGCGTCTTGTCAAGAAGAGCGGCGAGAAGCCGTATCTGCTACCCGAAAACCCCGATTTTGACCCGATTTACCCCGAATATATGGAGATTTTGGGTCGTGTCGTCGGCAGTTACAGGAAGTATTAAGTTATGAAAAAGGTTTATATTTTCACCGACGGCGCCTGTTCGGGTAACCCCGGACCGGGCGGTTGGGGTGCGGTGCTGAGGTATAATTCGGTTGAAAAAGAGCTTTCGGGTTCGGATGAAAAAACCACCAACAACCGAATGGAACTAACTGCCTGTATTGAGGCGTTGAAGCTGTTGAAGGAGCCGTGCGAAGTCGTGCTTACCACCGATTCACAGTACGTTGTCAACGGCATAACCAAAGGCTGGGCCGCCTCGTGGAGGGCTAACGGTTGGCGTAAGGCTGACAAAAAGCCTGCTTTAAATTCTGATTTGTGGGGTAGTTTGCTCGACCTTTGCGAAACCCATAAGGTTATCTTTAATTGGATAAAGGGACACGCAGGGCACGAGGAAAACGAGCGTTGTGACCGCCTTGCCGTCCAAGAGTACCAAAGGTATATCAAGAAATAATCAATAATAAAAAAAGGAAAGAAAATTATGAAAATTCATTTTTTTCCGACCGTTTGGACTGATACGATTTTGCTTGAAAAGGACGGTCGTTTCGGGCTTATTGACGCCTGTATAAACATGGAAAAGATAGGTAAGTATTTTGCCGAAGTGGGAGTAGAAAAACTTGATTTTATCATTCTCACACACTTCCATAAAGACCATTACGGTTCGATTGCAGATATGGTAAAGACCTATCCTGTCGAGCAGGTTATTTTCAAGGATTTCAGCGGTGTTGTCGGTTGGACAAGCACAGGCACACGCGCTGATGACGCTTACCGTGCCGATGAAACCCGTATTTGTAACGAACTGAAAAAGACTGTTAAAGAACATAGTAAGCTTGTTATGTCGGACGAGGTCGAGGGACTTTTGTGGATGGGCATTCCGCTTAAATTCTTTTATAACACCAATATTCTTAAAGAAATTTATGAGGATGAAAACAGCCCGTGGTACAACAAGTGTGTCACAACTGAAAACCGCAACAATATGGCGATTTTCTTTGAATATGCAGGTCGAAACGTGCTTCTTTCGGGAGATATTGCGGACACTGCCGCCGATGATGAACGTGTGGGCTTTTTGAATAATAAAATGGCGAAAAGTTTGAATTGCAAACTTGATATTTATAAGGTTGCTCATCACGGCTACGGTATTGGTATTGAGGATACCTTGAAAATCTATTGCCCCGATTATGCCGTTATCACCAACAAAGTGGAAAATTCCGGCGCAGCCGTTGAACAGCTTACAGCCGTCAACCCCGATATGAATATTTACATAATGAGCAACGGCGGTAAGGTTTTTGATATTGCCTCAAATGGCGATATGACCGTTTCCGATTTGCAATGGTATGATTAAAATTTAATAAGTTATTACGGTCAGTTCGCAAAATCCTGACCTAAAATAAAACTACGGAGGAATTTAATATGTCTAAAACAAAAATGCTGTCGCGCTTTGTCGTGACAGCGGCGCTTATTGCCGCCGCTTACGTTGTGCTGACCTATCTGTCGGCCGCTTTCGGACTTGCCTACGGCGGGATTCAGTTCCGACTTTCTGAGGCGTTGAACGTTTTGGCCGCCTTTACACCGGCCGCAGTTCCGGGACTTACTTTGGGGTGTGTTATTGCCAATATCGGAAGTCCTTTCGGTATTATCGACGTTATTGTCGGTGCGGTGGCAACCTGTGCTTCGGCCGTTACGATAAGCTGGATATCAAAATTCGGCAAAAAAGCAACGCCGTTTTTAAGTATATTACCGCCGACCGTTTTCAATGCGGTTTTGGTGGGATTTGAGATCACGGCATTTTTGCCCGAAGGGGTTACGGCATTAGGCTTTTTGATTACCGCCTTGCAGGTGGCCGTCGGCGAAGTCGCGGTCTGCGGCGTTTTAGGTGTTCCGCTTTATTACGGAATTAAAAACAGAGCCAAAAATTTATTTTAGGAAGAGTGAAGATGGCAAATTATATTACGGTCGACGGAGGCACGACCAACACGCGCGTAAGTCTTGTGATGGACGGTAAGGTGTGCGATACAATAAAATACAATGTCGGCGCCAAGGTTGGTATTGACAATGCCGATTGTCTTAAAAATGCCGTTAAAGAGGGAATTCTTAAGCTTCTTGATAAATTCGGTCTTACCGTTTTTGATATCGAAAGAGTATTGGCAGGCGGTATGATAACCTCCGAGCACGGACTTTGCAACGTGCCGCATATCGAGGCACCCGCGGGGATTTCGGAGTTGAAGCGCAACGTTAAAGAGGTTGTGTTGCCCGAAATTTGTGATGTACCGTTTGTGTTTATCCCGGGTGTCAAGGTTGGATGTGACAATTTGGATACCGCCGATATGATGCGCGGTGAAGAGGCTGAACTTGTCGGTATGATGAAGGACGGCGTTTCGGACTGTGTATACGTTATGCCGGGGTCACATTCCAAAATTGTGACGGTCGATGCTTTTGGTCGCATTGTTGATTTTAAGACTATGATGACGGGCGAGATGATAGCCGCTTTGTCGGGCGGTACCATACTCAAAAGCTCGGTCGACCTTGGTTGTGATACCGTCGATGAAGAGTATCTTGTAAAAGGTTTCGACAGTTGCCGCCAAAACGGGATAAACAATGCACTTTTCAAGGTCCGCGTGTTGAACAATATGTTCGGCGGTACAAAGTTGCAGGTCTATTCCTTTTTCCTTGGTGTCATATTGGCCGAAGAAATTGTTGAAATAGAAAAACAGTCGGTCAACGCCGTGGTTATCGGCGGACGTGAGCAGATAAAAAGAGCAACGGCCATATTATTGAAGCGTTGTTCCCAAAAAAATATTATTGAGGTGTCGGCCGAGGATGTCGATATGGCGCCCTCCCGCGGTATGGTTAAGATTTACGAATATGAGGTAAAAAATGGGTAAGGTCATCGTCGTCGGCGGTGGCGCGGCGGGATTTATGGCAGCCTATTCGGCGGCCTGCTGTGGTGCCGAGACCGTCATTTTAGAGCGCAATCCCAGACCTTTGAGAAAGGTTATGATAACGGGCAAGGGACGTTGCAACGTCACTAACGATACCGATCTGAACGGACTTATCGGTGCCGTTACGGGTAACGGCAGGTTTCTTTATTCTGCGTTTAGTAACTTTACTTCGAGTGACACCAAAGCCTTTTTTGAAAGGCAGGGTGTTGCGCTTAAAACCGAGCGCGGCAACCGTGTTTTTCCCGAAAGTGACAGGGCGGTCGACATTGTCGATGCGTTGGTACGCGCCGCAAAAGAGGTCGGCGTTACCGTGCTGCAGGAACGCGTTACCGAGCTTGTGACCGACGGTTCAAAGGTGCAGGGTGTCAAATGCGAAAGCGGTAACCTGCATTTCGGCGATTCGGTCATAATTGCCACGGGCGGTATGTCATATCCGTTGACAGGGTCGACGGGTGACGGATATACCTTGGCACGTCAGGTGGGTCACACCGTGACCGAGCTTTCACCGTCCTTGGTGGCGGTCACCTGTCATGAAGGCTGGTGTTCCGAGGCACAGGGTCTGAGCCTTAAAAATATCAGTATCAACGTGTTTAAAAACGGGGATAAAAAGGCGGTATTCAGTGATTTCGGCGAGCTGATGTTTGCACATTACGGCCTGTCGGGCCCCGTTGTTTTGAGTGCTTCGGCATATATGCCGCGTGTGACAGAAAACGAGTATAAAATAGTTATCGATTTAAAACCTGCGTTGAGTCACGAAAAGCTTGACCAACGCATACTTCGTGATTTTGAAAAGAATCTTAATAAGGACTTTATAAATTCGTTGGGGGAACTGTTACCGAGAAAGCTTATTCCGATTGTTGTTAAGTTATCGGGAATTTCTCCGTCGGCCAAAATCAATCAGATCACACGCGAACAGAGACTGAAATTGGTCGATATTCTAAAGGGGTTAACTCTGACCGTTACAGGCTTCCGTCCTATTGAAGAGGCCATCGTTACCAAGGGCGGTGTCCAGTTGTCCGAGGTTTCTCCCAAAACGTTTGAATCAAAGTTGGTATCGGGTCTTTATTTCGCGGGTGAGGTGCTTGACCTCGATGCCTTTACGGGTGGATTTAATCTGCAGATCGCTTTTTCGACAGGATACTCGGCGGGTGAGGCTGCGGGAAGTATATATTGATATGTGAGGTATATTTATGAATTCAACGGTCAACATTGCTATTGACGGCCCTGCAGGTGCAGGTAAAAGCACCATTGCAAGGCGACTTGCCGCTGAGATGGGTTATATATACGTTGACACGGGCGCTTTGTACCGCACCGTCGCCTTGAATGTTGTGAGACATTCGGTGGAATCGGATAATACAAACGCAATTATCGGTTTGTTGAAGGATGCCGACGTGAATATTGCCTATAAGAACGGCGAACAGCGTGTTATTTTAAACGGCGAGGACGTGTCGGAGCTTATAAGAACTCCCGAGATTTCGATGATGGCCTCTAAAGTGTCGGCTATCCCTGAGGTCAGAACGTTTTTGTTGGGGCTACAGAGAAAATTGGCTCGCGAAAACAACGTGGTTATGGACGGACGCGACATTGCAACGGTTGTTTTGCCTGAGGCACGTGTCAAGATCTTTCTGACCGCTTCGGCCGAGGTAAGAGCACGTCGCCGCTATATTGAACTGCTCGATAAAGGAACCGAGGTCGAGTTTGAGACCGTTTTAAAGGAAATGATCCAACGCGACGAGCAGGATATGAACCGTGCCGTTGCGCCCTTGAAGCCGTCCGAGGACTCGGTTATTGTCGACACCTCCGACGTTGATCTTGACGGTGCCGTCAGATTGATGCGTGAGGCTGTTGAATCACAGTTGAAAAAGGGGTAAAATTTTGAAGAAAATTATATTGGCTGAGACAGCAGGTTTTTGTTTCGGAGTCAACCGTGCCGTCGAAATGGTCGAACAGTTGTTAAGCGAAGGTAAAAAGGTTGCGACCCTGGGGCCGATAATTCATAATCCGCAGTTGGTCCTGGACCTTGAAAAGAGGGGTGTCAGAATCGTTTCGTCACCCGAAGAGGTCAAGGAGGATGAGGTTCTGGTGCTCCGTTCACACGGAGTCGCCAAAAGCGTTACCGACAGAGCCGATGAGCTTAAAGTCAGGTTTGCCGATGCGACCTGCCCGTTTGTTGCGAAAATTCATAAAATAGTTTCAAAGGCAGGAAAGTCGGGACGTACCGTTCTTATAGCGGGTGACGCTCAGCACAAAGAGGTCGAGGGTATAATCGGCCACGTTACGGGCAAGTGTTTTGTTTTCGACACACCTGAAAAGTTGGAAGATTTGATTGCTTCGGGTCAAATTTCGGCCGATGAACCCGTTTCGGTGGTCTCTCAGACAACTTTTAATCAAGAATTATGGAAAAAGTGTCAATTTTTTTTAAAAAAACTCTATACAAACGCGATAATTTTTGATACAATATGTAATGCTACTTCAAAAAGGCAGGAAGAGGCTTATGACCTTGCATCCAAATGTGATGCTATGATAGTGGTCGGCGGTCGGCACAGTTCCAACACCTGCAAACTCTATGATGTTTGCAAGTCGAGGTGTGCCAATACCGTTCATATTGAGACTGCTCATGAGTTGGATGTGACGTTATTTGCCGATTCAAACCTTGTTGGAGTTGTGGCCGGGGCTTCTACGCCTTCCGGGATAATAAAGGAGGTTCTAAACACCATGCAAGACACCAAAAACCCTGTGGGACAGGACATTATCAACGATGAAATGACTTTCGAGGAGATGCTTAACGCAACCGAAAGCAGTTCAAATACAGATCAGAAGGTTAAGGGTATTGTACTCGCTGTCAGTCCGACCGAAATTCAGGTTGACATCGGCAGAAAGCACACCGGTTATGTTACCGAATCTGAGTTCTCTAACGACCCGAGCATTAAGCTCACTGAGGCTGTAAAGGTCGGCGACGAGCTTGATCTTATCATTATGCGCACCAACGATCAGGAAGGCACCGTAATGCTTTCTAAGAAGCGTTTCGACGCTATCGCAGGTTGGGACAAAGTACTTACCGCAAAAGAAAATGAAGAAGTTATTGAGAGCGTTGTTTCTGACGTTGTTAAGGGCGGCGTTGTTGCTTTCTATGAAGGCATCAGAGTGTTCATCCCCGCTTCTCAGGCAACCCTGTCACGTACCGAAGATCTTGAGACCTTGAAGGGTCAGCCCATCAAGTTCCGTATTATTGAGATCGGTCAGCGCCGCCGTGTTATCGGTTCGGCTAAGGCTATCTTGCGCGCCGAGAAGTCTGAGGCAGAAGAGAAGTTCTGGTCTTCTATTGCAGTTGGCGACAAGTTCAGCGGTACCGTTAAGTCCATCACCGGCTACGGCGCATTCGTAGACCTCGGCGGTGTTGACGGAATGGTTCACATTTCCGAGCTTTCCTGGGAACGTATCAAGCATCCTTCCGAGGTTGTCAAGGTTGGCGACGTTCTTGACGTTTACGTTAAGGCTATCGACCAGGAAAAGAAGAAGATCTCGCTCGGCTACAAGAAGGCTGATGAGAATCCTTGGGAAATCTTCAAGTCGAAGTATACTGTCGGCGACGTTGTTAACGTAAAGATTGTTAGCATGACCACCTACGGCGCATTCGCAAGAATTATTGCCGGCGTTGACGGTCTTATCCACATTTCGCAGATTGCAGACCGCCGCATTGAGAAGCCTGCCGACGAGCTCAAGGTTGGTCAGGAGGTTGACGCTAAGATCGTTGACATTGATCTCGACAAGAAGCGCGTAAGCCTTTCTATCCGCGCTCTTATCGAAAAGGCAGAAGAGGTCGCTGAGGAAGCAGTTGAGGAGACTGCCGAGGCAGCAGATGAGGCTCCTGCTTCTGACGAGGAATAATCAGAGCTTTGAGGGTAAGCCATACCGCCGCCGCACTAAGGTGCGGCGGAGTGACGCTTACCCTTTTAATTTTTTAAACTACTATGAGGTGACGATATGCAAAGCAATTTGAGAATTGCCCTGAGAGTAATCGGCATGGCACTTTTCACAAGCTTTTTGTGTCTGTTTGTTCAAGTTTCTTTTCATACTATGATGAAAAGTTTTTCGACCGAGGTTATAGGATATAACGTCTATCAGGTCTATGAGGACGGTACAAGTAAGGAACTCGGTTACATTGAAAAGACGGAAAAACCCGATAACCCGCAAGATGATATGCGCTATATGGCGGTCTATTCCGAGATGCCGCAGAGCGCCAAGGTGGTCGAGGCGGTTTTGAGTGCCGTTTGTTCGTTGGGCATTCTTTTCTGCACAACGGGTACGACCTTTGCCAAGGTGGCTGCGAAAGACCGCAACGACTGTGACTTCAACGGCATTGAGCACGATAAATCCAGGGGACTTAAAATAGGCACCCTTGCGGCGGTTATTCCTGCTATCTATTGGGCTTCGATGTTGGCTTTGAGCTTTATGCCGCAGAATACGTCTATTAACTGGCTTTATTGGGTCTACCGTTTTGTGATTATGGGTCCCGTCAAGCCGATAAACGACATTATTCTGAGTTCGGTCTTCTCGGGCGCCAACCAGGATTATACCTATGACTTAAGTGTCGCTCCGACTTGGTTTATAGCGTTTCATATTGTTTATATTCTGTTGTTCATAGCTTACAGCTATGCAATGTACCGCCTTTGCTATAATGAGGATTCAGTACTTGCCAAGCTTTTATACAAAAGCACCCGTAAAGAGGACAACGTAAGAAGGCTGGGTGGAAGATAATGGGATTGTTTTTCCGTAATTATGATACCCCGGGCAAGGGTGTTTCCAAGAATGAGCCCAAAAAGAGAGGCTTTTTCAGATTTTTTGAACTGTATTTCCGCAGTTTTTGGAAATTGATCTCGGCACAGTTCTGGTATATTTTGCTTTGCTTGCCCGTAGTGACCTGCGGTCTCGGTGAGGTCGGACTTGCCTATATCAGCCGAATGGCCGCCGTTGACAAGCATACCTTTGTCACTTCGGATTTTTTTGACGCCATCAAGAAGAATTGGAAAAGGGCATTGCCGTTGGGAATAATCAACCTGCTGATTACTCTTGTCTTCGCTGCAAATCTTTATATCATTATTTACAGTACGATTTTTGCAAGTCAGACCGCAAGGGCCGTTATGCTTGCTGTAACGCTGTTTTTGTTTGTTCTGTTCAGCTTTGCAAGGTTTTATCAGAATATGCTGATGATAACCTTTGATTTTAAACTCGGTACTATAATCAAAAATTCGTTTTTGTTTGCAACCTTGGGTATCAAGCATAACCTTATTATCGGCGGTACATTGCTACTTTGCTATTTTGCCGCATATTGGGCTTTGAGCATCAATATTACCATTGCCTTGCCCATCGTGATAATTCTTGGTGTGTTCCTTTTCCCGTCGTTCAGGTCGTTCCTGATTCAGTTTAACGTGTTCCCCGAAATTAAAAAGTACATCATTGATCCTTATTACAATGAGCATCCGGACGACGATATTGAAAAGCGCCGCGAATTGGGACTTATCGAGGACGAGGACAATCAAGATACGGTATTTGAGGACACACACGATTCGAATGAAGTTTAAATCACTTTTTCGATATCAAACATATCGTCCACAACGCGAAGACCTTGCAGATAGAGTTGGTTTATAGTCCAGAAGCTGACTCCTCCGAGCGCGAAATCGTCGACAAGCGACAGCCTTGCGGCAATGCTTCGCGGATTTTCAAACCAAACAATATGATCGACACCGTTTTGTGAGTATTCATAAAACGGTGCTTTTGAACGCTCACTGAACTGTATCTCGGCGCCGACCTCGTAAGCCAACGACAACGCTCGGTTTATTGATAAGATTCTTGCAGGCCGTCCCGAGACGTAGGGCAACGTCCAGTCATAGCCGTAGTTGGGACTGCCCATAAGTATTTTTTCACTCGGTATTTCGGTCACGGCGTAGGACAATACCTTTTTGACTTCGGGGTAGGGTGAAACCGCCATCGGCGGGCCGTAAAGGTAACCCCATTCGTAGGTCATTATAATAACTTTGTCGGCCACCTCACCGTGAAACGCGTAATCGTGCGCTTCGTAAAGTGTGCCTTGTTGTGTCGCCGAAATTTTGGGCGCGATGGCGGTTGAAAGCCGTAGTCCGTTTCGGTCGAGTTGGGTTTTTAATGCCGATAAAAATGTGTTGTAGTTTTGTCGGTCCTGTGGATAGATGTATTCAAAGTCGACGTCGACACCCAAATACCCTTTGCGTAACGCGGTGTTTACTATATTTGTTATAAGCGTCTGACGGACGTTTTGGTTGTTAAGGATGCTCTCGGCCGTTTCACTGCTGAAGCCTCCGCCACTTTCGGTGTTGGTCACAACCATTATAGGTGCCACATTGCCGTTTTTGGCAATGCGAATAAGGTCGCCGTCGTCAACCTCACCGAGCGTTCCGTCCGAATTTACGCGGTGACTGAAAATTGCAAGATAGGTTAAAAACGGCAACGTTTTACTGAGTGTCTCACGATTTATGTTCGGATATGCGTAGCCGTTTACCACTATCGTGCGTTTGTTTGCGGTTTGGGGCAGGTTTATTATCTGCCCCGGATAAATAACGTAGGGCGGTTGCAGGTCGGGATTGGCGTTGATAAGCGCCGATAGGGTAATACCTTCCGACAGTGCGATACTGTAAAGCGATTCGCCTCGCTCGACCGTGTGGATTTTGCCGTCGGTGGGGATAAGTACGTCCTGCCCTACGACTAATTGCTCGGGGTTGGGAAGACCGTTGAAGCGTTCAAGCTCGGCCACCGTGACACCGAATTTGCGCGCAATACTGTAAAATGTGTCACCGTTTTTTACTGTGTATATTATCAAAATAATCACTCCTTTATAAATCTTATGCGGTTTTAAAGGGGATATTGACAGGAGTATGTTATGAATCTGCCGTTTGAATTGATTTTGAATAACTGTAAAGAGTTTTGCCAACTTGACGAGGTCGCCGTAAAGCGCCTCGAAAGGTATGCCGAACTTTTGGTGGAGTGGAACGAAAAGATAAACCTGACCGCCATTGTTGACCCCGAGGGGATCGCGGTCAAGCATTTTCTCGATTGCCTTTACATATTTAAATATGTTGATATTCCCAACGGCGCGTCGGTTATCGACATCGGCACGGGCGCAGGCTTCCCCGGTGTGGTTATGAAGATAGCCCGTCCCCACATTAAGCTTACTTTGATGGATTCGTTACACAAGCGCATCAATTTTCTTGATACCGTTTGTGCCGAGTTGGGGTTGGAGGTTACCACCATACACTCACGTGCCGAGGATATAAAACCGCAGATGCGCGAGGGTTATGATTTTGCCGTGGCGCGTGCGGTTGCCAATATGCGTGTTTTGTCGGAATACTGCATTCCGTTTGTTAAGGTAAACGGCAGTTTTATTGCCATGAAAGGCGCTTCGGCGGCCGAGGAAATGAAGGAGGCCGAAAAGGCAATCAAGACCTTAGGCGGCGAAATCAAGGCTTTTGACAGGTTTGATTTGCTTGATGCAGGTGAACGCGGTATTATAAATGTAAAAAAGATTTCGCAAACTTTGACAAAGTACCCCAGAAACGCAGGAAAAATCTCAAAACAACCTTTATAAAATGTAAAATCGGGCAGGAAACTGTCCGATTTTTTGTTACGGTTTTGCTTGATTTTGGTGGTAAAAAATGGTAATATCTAGGTGTAGACAAGAGGAGGTGCTGTGATGTTGACCAACCGAAAGGGCAGGGAACGAAAACTCATAAGTCTGTCACCTGACAGCATTACGGCATCGCCGTTTCAGCCTCGTCGCGAGTTCGATTATTATGAGCTGTTGGAGCTGTCGGCAAGTATACTGCGTAACGGCATAATTCAGCCTCTGACGGTTCGCAAGGTAGGTGAGAGGTACGAACTCATTTCGGGCGAACGACGGCTCAGAGCGGCGGTTATAGCGGGTTTAAAAAGCGTTCCGTGCATACTTATTCATGCAGGTGATCGCGAGTGCTCACTTATGTGTCTGATAGAAAATATTCAGCGAACCGACCTCGGATTTTTTGAGGAGGCCGAAGGCATCAGACGGTTGATGGACGAGTTCTCTTTGTCACAACAAGACGTCAGCGAAAAGTTAGGGATAGCGCAGTCGACCTTGTCGAACAAGCTTCGTCTTTTGAAATTGACCACGGAGCAACGCACCCGCATTACGGCAGGAGGTCTGACCGAACGTCACGCTAGGGCGATTATACGGTTGCCCGACGAACAAAGGGATGACGTTATAAATAGATGCCTTGCCGAGCAGTTGAACGTCAGTGAGACCGAAGGCTTGGTCGAAAAATTGCTTAACCCTCCAAAGCCGGAAATTAAAGTCAAAAATAAAGGCTCTATCGGTGATTACAGAATATTAACCAACAGTATCACTAAGATGGTCGGTACGATAAGGCGGTCGGGAATCGAAGCCAGCTCGCGTAAAAAGGAGACCGATAGTTATATTGAATATATCATTACCGTTCCCAAGCCGAAAGGCTCTGCGACGGGAACACAGATGAGTGTGTTTGATCTCATCGAAGGCGGTTGACCGCCAACCTAAATTTACCCACCCCATATTCATCCCCATACAACGGATCGCCGCCGTGCTGATTTTCAGTACGGCGGCGATTCGTTATGCAATAAAAGAGGAAAAAGCCAAAAGCCGAGGGCAACACCCTCGGCTTTTGGCTTTGAAAGAAAGAAAAGAGAAAGGAAAAATAAAAATGGAAAACTCGAAATCAAAATAATGAAAATCAGGCACAGTTGCGATCCCTGGTCTCACGCGGCTGATGGTGATAGTTGTTGGTTTTCTTGCGTGAAGATTTGATGCGTTTCTTGAGCCAGGCAAAAACTCTGTCCTCAAAACGGACGAGAACCTGTTCGTTAAAGAGGCCCCATATAATAAAGGTAGCAACTGCGATTTCGATAATTGTCTGTAACATAAAAGTAAACATAAGCACGATCTCCTTTGCCGAACATTTGTTCGGTATCTTTATTTTAGCACTAAAGCGGGTATTTGTCAAGAGTTTTTTGAAAAGTTTTTCTCGGTTTGTTTTACTGTCTCTCGACCTTGTATCCTTATTATACGGGTGGTAAGGTGCCAAAATAGGGACTTTGGACATGTGTTTTTTAATTTTTTTGAAATATTTTTGTTTTTTTGGTGGTTGGCATTCGGGACGTCGAGGCGCCGTCCCCTACAAAGGGTAATTTACATTTTTGTTTCGTTTGGGGTTGGTGGTTGGGGTTATGTTTCGGGAGGGCACAGAGGCCCTCCCCTACGACGGGTAAATTAACATTTTTGTAGGGAATGGATTTATCCATTCCGAAAATCGTCTTACGGCAGGTTACCGATGGTCGCTCCTACGGTGGGTAAAATCTGCGTTTGTTTATAAAGATGTTGTGACTACAAAAAAACACCCAACGGAACGTGTTCCGTTGGGTGTTTTTCAGACTTGAACTGTAATGCTATATTACACGTATTCGCCCCACGAGGGAGGAATCGGAATGGAGATGAGCTCGTCGTCACTGTCGGTAACGGGGTCGACCTCACCTAAATAGGAAGTCTCGGCAATTTCCACACTACTGCGGAGGTCTTCAATTGTAATTACTGGTTTCTTATAACTTTTCAATTCAAAAGCCTCCTTACTGTGCAAAATTGTTATAGCACTTAGAGTGCATATACTCAACATACTTGACGGTGTCGCCCGTCTTGAAGTACATAGCGACGGTGAGCTTAAGACCCTTCAAATCAAGAGTGCCTTCCTTGTTGGTAAGACCGGTAAGTGCAACCTGATAGTCTTTATAATTACCGACGGTTTTATAGGTTCTGTCGGTAGTGTTGTCTTTGGCAATTGCTTTGATTGAGATCTTTTCACCGGGGTTAGCCTTGAGATATTCCTCAATGGTCTTGCCGTCCAAAGCCTTGGTGGGCATTACGATGAAGCCAACCTCATCGGCTGCGTCGATGTCGCTTGCAGATGTTCTCGAACGGAAACGTATACCTGCCGACTTGAATTTAGTGGTTTCGCTTTCCGCAGTTTCAGTACGGATGGAAGCGGCGATCATATTGGTATTGGTCTCGGCTTCTTCCACGAAATCAACGTTGATAGCGAGAGCGCCAATCTTTTTAGCATAGTTGGTGTAATTGGTGTTAAAGGTGTAGTTCACACCGTCGGTGGTGTTGAGCGAGAGATACTCGGTAGGATTATTAACAACGGAAAGTGTGGTACCGCTGATGCTGTAATCCTTGTATTTCATTTCGACGCTGACACCGTTGGGAGCAACTTCATAGCCGTTATTGGGGATAATTTCCATAGTGCCGTTGGCATAGTCAACGTTGACGGTACCCTTGGTCTCATCATAGTTGATGTAAGAGGGGGCGTAGGAAATGGGAGTTACGGTGATGTAGTCAACATAAACGGTACCGTTGGCAATCATAATAGCAAGCTGGTTGTTGTAATTCTCGTCATAGGTATCGGTCTTGGCACCCGGAAATGCAATATACATAAGCTTGTTATGATGGGTTGCGGAGGCGGTAACAAACTTTTCGGTGGTTTTGGACGCATTAACGATCAAGGAACAGTTATCGGAAGGATCTTGTAAACCATCGGGCTTGTATTCTTTTACACCGGAACGGCATATAGAAATGCCATAGTAACTATGCTCACCGGTGACAGGAGAGTCAACTCTGTAACGGATATCGAACTTATAATTAACGCCTTCGTAAACGAGGTAACGGCTGCCGTCATCCTTAAAGAGAGAGGTCTTGTAGATGCTGGCGCCCTTGCCAAGGCTCACGGTATCCATTTTAAGGTAGGTATTATCGGTGCTGCCGCCATCTGCATCGATGGTCTCGTCGGTAACGATGGAGAACTGACCATCAACACCGCCGAGGTCGGTACCGTTTTTGAGTGTGCTATATATACTTTCGCTGAAGTCAACGGTAACGGACTCTTTGGAAATATACTTGGGAACAAGGGTTACATTCTCGAATTCAGTTGCTACATAGTAGCCGGGGAGAACGATGTTATTGGTGGTGAGGGTGTTATCGGTAGAGGTGCTGTCGATGGTGTTGGTGCTTCTGTACCAACCGATGAACATCTCGGTTTCGGTATCAGGCTGTGCGGGAAGCTCAATAGTTGTACCCTTCTTAACAGCGGAGGTAACACCGTCGAGGGTAACCATTGAGAAATTAGCCTCAGCGACCTTGGTGATGATGATCTTGTCGATGTTGAGGGAGACCACGCTGTTACGGTTGGTGTTACGTATAGCGTAGCTTGCGTTGCCCCATTTACTACTATAGGTAATATCCTTACTGATGGAGAAAGAGGTAACAGAGCCATCCTTATTGGTAACAAGATTGACGGTGTTGCCGGTGTCACGGCCGGTTGTTCCATCCGGTGCTGTGTTACCACCGGCAGTAATGGCAGCGATAAGCTGGACGCCGTTGGTGGTGCCTGCAGCGGGAGTGAATCCGGAAATCTCTATAATAATGTTGTATTTTTCACCTGCGGTGAACTGATAGT
>JAGBXM010000074.1 GCA_017629275.1 Clostridia bacterium | reverse complement strand
CGTCACGTCCGTATATCATAGGAATCTTCATACGGCTTTCTTCAACCGCGATTTTCTGCAATTCATTATAAAACTCAATATTAACGTGACCCTGAGGATCGTTACCGGCAGTTGCCGACGAAGCTAGAATAATCGAGCCTACGTTACCTTCACGGATATATTTTTTAAGTGAATCCATATCATCTTTAAAAGATGTTATTGTAATCTGATTCAACTGACCGACCTTTTCTTTCAAGGTCATCTGAGAAATAATATGCTCTGCTTTAATTTCAAACTCCTTAAATATAAACATCCTCCAAAGCTTAATTTTTTATTATTCTAACATTAAACCGTCAACAAATCAATATTATATATATTTTTTATTAGACTTCTTTAAGGTTATGAAAACAGCACCCACACCCGACGAAGCAGCGCATATCAGTAATCTTAGCAAAAACGTTGCCGTTACTGTGTTTTGAGATACTGCCATTGATATCACCGCAACGAGAAAATACAGTAAAACACCCGAAGAAAATCCCAAAAGTAATCGTTTCTCTTCTGCTTTATTAGAGCCGATACAACCGCTTACGAAAGAGCAAACCGCTAAAATAATAATTGAAAACACATTACCTATTGAAGAACTCATTTTAGCAACCGACATTAAAAGAGAAAACATCAAAGTTAACAAAAATAGCGTTAGCACACCCCAGACTACTCCCCAAAAAATTGCCGATAACCCTTGTGACTTCTTGCTACTATTAAAACTATTTCTCATAAAACAACACCGCCTCGTATAATTTTACGAAGCGGTGCAAGAAAATATAACTTATTTAGCAGGAGTATCGTGTACGGTGTTGTTGGAAGAAAGAGCCCATTTCATAAGCTTCATCTTAGAGTGGTCTGCAGGAGACTCAACAATAAAATGGTCCTCTTTAATGGAAATAACTCTAACAACAAAACCGCCGATGGTAACAATCTCGTCACCAACCTGAACGTTATCTCTCTGTTCCTGTTCTTTCTTTTGCTTTTTCTTGTTCGAACGGTTCATAAAGAAAATCATACCGCCGAAAATAACAAGCATCAATATCATTGATAATCCGCCCATTAGTTTTATACCTCCAAAAGTCATTATGGTGTTATAATACTACATAAAGTCTTAAAAAGCAAGAACTATTTTAAATTCTTGTGGCAATTTTTACAATTACGTCATTTTTGAACTGTGTAAAAGTACCTTTATCAAGATTTTCTCTGATTTTTTCCATCAGAGTATTATAGAAATACAGATTATGTTGAACACAAAGACGCTGACCTAACATTTCCCCTGCTTTAAGTAAATGACGTACATAAGCACGGGAATGTCTGCGACATGTAGGACAATCACAACCAACCTCTATTGGGTCAAGGTCATCTTTATATTTTTCGTTGTTAAGATTACGTATTCCATCCCAAGTAAAAAGATGACCGTGGCGAGCGTTTCGACTAGGCATTACACAGTCAAATAGGTCAACACCGCGCTCAACCGCCTCCAAAATATTGGCAGGAGTTCCAACGCCCATAAGATAACGTATTTTATCCTTGGGCATATGAGGCTCAACCTGACCAATGATATGATACATAACCTCGGCAGGCTCACCAACAGCAAGACCACCGATTGCATATCCATCCAAATCAAGATCGG
>JAGBXM010000073.1 GCA_017629275.1 Clostridia bacterium | reverse complement strand
CTAAAAAAGGTGTTTTGAGAGGGCTTCATTTTCAGATCAACTACCCACAATCAAAACTCGTCCGTGTCATTCGCGGCGAAGTATACGACGTAGCGGTCGACCTTCGCAAAGACAGTCCCACCTACGGCAAATATGTCGGGGATTTGCTCACGGCTTTGTCGTTCTTTCCGATGAAGCAGAATTCGTTTACAAGGTTGATGATTTTTATCATCCAAATGATGAAGGCGGTTTGATGTGGAACGACCCCGATATCGGAATTGATTGGCCCATCCCCTCTGATATGGAAATCATTTTATCGGACAAGGATAAGGTCAATTCGAGTTTTAAAGACTTAAATAAATAGCAAAAACTCTCGGCCGCGTAACTGAACGGTCGAGAGTTTTTATTATACTTTATAAATCTTGCTTATTTTCCCAAAAAATCAAGCATCATATCTCTTACTTGATCACTTATCTCGTGTGTGGTTTTGTCGGCAAAACTTTCGGGCTCGATTACATCAAGCACGTCCATCTGAACCCTAAGCCTCGGTTTAAACAGATTTTTAAAAACTTTTTCGGTATTTCTGACAGCCAGAACAACAATGGGACATTCAGCTCGTTTTGCAACATAAAACACTCCGTCTTTAAACTCAAGAAGCTCACCCGTTTTAGAACGCGTGCCTTCGGGATAGATTACAATAGAAACAATGTCGTTTTTTATGTAATCAGTAGCCTGACGCAAGGTTTTCATTGCATTACGGGCGTTCTCACGGTCGATAGGAAGATAACAACTCTGATGTGCAAACTCCCCAGCCCACGGAATTTTGAAATTTTCGGGTTTTGAAACAAACGCCGCTTTGTACTCTCTTATTTGAGGAACCAGAACAAACGGGTCACCTGCCGCACGATGGTTGGACACCAGCAAAAATCTACGATCTGTGGGGATTTTTTCTTTACCGTTAAACTCGACCTCAACGTTCAATATCTGAACAAAAGCCTCGGCCGTAATGTCTATCATAAATTTACATAAGGGATTAGGCTTTTCACAAAACTTTTTCTTGTTTATAAAAATCGCTACGACCGTAAGGAATAAGAAATAGAGTATCACTACCCCGATAACAAGCAACGGTAATAACACAATCGGTATCCACCAATCCGAAATGCCGTCGATCACTCCCGTAAATAAGCAAATAAAGCATTCCGTCAGCACGACCAATACGGCCATAATTTTAATCAACAAGAGCCTCTGTCCTTTCTTTGTTTTGCAACTTTTCGTAAAGCTTACGCGGAACGACAAAGTTAACCGCCTGTTTCATAATCTCAACGCGAAAACTCTTTGCAAAATTGAGTTCACCGTCAATCGAAAAATGCATTTCTTTTCCGTCGGTCGACTCAACGTCAACAACCGTACCTCGGGTATAATTAACATACTTTTCAAAGCGCTTATCGGAAAGATGAGTGCCGTTCTCGTAAGCACTTATAAGGGTCAGGAACTTAATACGCGAAACAGGGTTAACGTGGCATATTTCCATCAAACCGTCAGCATTGTCCGACAACGGAGCGCATTTGTATTTTCCACCAACGTATTTACCGTTGCCGATGGTACATAGAAGCATTTTGTCAAAGCCCAACTTATTTCCATCGACCGTTACACTGCAATTATGCTTCATTCCGTTAACAAGTGCTGTCACAACACCGGTGGTATAAGCGTTGTTACCACCGATTATTTTATGTCTTCTGACCTTCATCATGGTCTGCAAGCAGGCCGAATCAAAACCAAAATGGACAAAATTTATGGCATACTTCCCATTGACCTTCATAATGTCAACCTTAGTATCAACACCGGTGATAAGACTGTCCAGATCCTTAAAATCGTCAACAGCTCCGTAATACTTTATGTAGTCGTTTCCACTTCCGAAAGGAAATACCGAAACACTGATATTGTCCATTCCGACAGCACCCGATGCAACCTCATTAAAAGTGCCGTCGCCGCCGCAGGCATACACACGGTACTGTTCTCCGGTTTCGGCCAATAATTTAACATATTCCGTGGCATCCCCGGGACACTTTGTACGGTATATTTCATAATCGACATCAAGATTACATACCGCTAATTTAACAAATTTAGTGGCATCCTGCTTACCCGCTGCAGGATTCACGATAAAAACGTGTTTCACTTTGATATCACCCACCCTTAATTATAGTAATTTTATTAGATTTTCCGTCGTTTGTCAACCTATTTTCATCTTAATACAATTAACTTATTCCTTGACCTTATTGTCAAATTGGATTATATTATGATATATATTTGATCAGTGAGGTGATACCGTGTACTATTCCCTGAATGACGCAATGAAACAGCGCTTTGGATGTAAAGTGTATAAGCTTTCATTGAGCGGCGGTATGACCTGTCCCAACCGGGACGGCACTATCGACTCGAGAGGCTGTATTTTCTGTTCCAAATCGGGTTCGGGCGATTTCGCAGAGCAAGGTTGTCAAAGTATATCCGAACAAATAGAACGTGCAAAATCACGAGTTGCCTCAAAAATAAAAGACGGCAAATACATAGCATATTTTCAGGATTTCACCAACACCTATGCCTCGGTTGAATACCTCAAAGAAATATTCACTGAAGCAATAAATCACCCCGATGTTGTTATTCTGTCAATAGCCACCCGTCCCGACTGTCTTCCCTGCGATATTCTCGATCTTCTCGAAAACTTAAACAATATAAAACCCGTTTGGGTGGAACTGGGACTGCAAACCATCCATAAATCATCTGCTGATTATATCCGCCGAGGCTATCCTCTATCCGTGTTTAACAAAGCTGTTAAAGATTTAAAACAACGCGGTATTGAAGTAATAGCACATATGATTATCGGATTACCTTTTGAAACCGAACAAATGATTTATGAAACCGCCGAATATATCGGAAAATCGGGTGTAAACGGGGTTAAATTCCATTTACTGCACGTTCTGAAAAACACCGACCTCGCCAAAGAATATGAAAACAAAGCATTTGAACCATTATCTTTGGAAAAATACACCGATATTCTTATAGAATGTATCAAGCGCATCCCAAACACAATGGCAGTCCACCGCCTCACGGGTGACGGCGCTAAGAAAGAACTTATCGCGCCGCTCTGGTCAGCCGACAAGAAAAAGGTTCTCAACTACATAAACAAGAAGTTTAAAGAAAGCAACCTGCAACAAGGTCAACTTTTTGGATTGAAATAACGCTCAAAACAATGTATAATATCAAAGAAACAACTGTTAAGTCGAAAGGAATACTAATATGTGGGTCATTTACACAATAGCTGCAACCTTGCTTTTGTCACTGTCGACAATATTTGCCAAATGCGGTAGCCGACGTGCCGACGCATCGGTAATAACAACGCTCAGAACACTTATCACAACCGCGTGTATGTGGGCTTTTATACTTATCAATAATATCGACGTACGCTTCCCTGCTTTAAACAGTAAATCTTTCTTATATCTTATCATTTCGGGAATAGTTATGACGGGAGCACTTTACTGCTATCATATTTCTTTAAAAAGCGGTGACGTTACCCGAGTATCTGCGTTGGAAAAACTGTCCACTGTTTTGTTAATTATTGCTGCTATCTTTCTGTATAAACAAACCTCACTGTATTATATCAGAATAATATGCACTGTGCTCATTGCTGTCGGAATCATCATTGTCGTAACTAAAAAGTCACGTTCAAACTCTCAATGGTTGCTGTTTGGAATACTTTCAGCGATTTGTACCGTTGTAGCTTACATATTGGCAACGACCAACATATATTTAGGAAGTAATCTGCTGACACTTACTTTCCTTATGACCATTTCGCTCATCCTCGCATTGATCATAATGTTTATCAGAGGTATACAAAAAGGCATCAGCCGTATACCTTTCAGCGAAATACTTTTTATTATCCTTTCGGGTCTTTCGGCAGGTGCGGCATGGTACTGTTTCAGAAATGCATATTATATCGGTAATACCAACACCGTAATAGCCATAACATCTATGACGGTAGCCACTTCGGCCACACTTGCCGCACTATTCCTCAAAGAAAAAGTATCTTGGAAATCGATTTGCGGTATTCTCTTTATAATTACCGGCATACTGATGTATATTTTTATGATTTGAAATCTCGCTTTCAATGAATTTTTCATAACATTAATGGTAAATTATATATAATTATACCTATCAATATTTTATGTATTTACCAATTAAAATGACTTGACTCAACAAAAACGGCGTGTTATAATATTTACGATATCGATGGAGGAGCTAGCTGTCTGCAGAGAATGCTGGCTCCCTTTTGTTTTTTTACAGCACAAATACAAAAATTAATTTTCAAAGGAGCAAAATACATGGAAGTACAACTCCAAGAACTCATCGAGCAAATAAAAAAAGACGGTGTAACTGCCGCCGAAACAGAAGCCAAAAAAATAATTGATAACGCCAAGGCAGAAGCCGAAAAAATCATTACCGACGCCAAGGCAGAAGCCGAAAAAATCGTTGCTGACGCTAAGGCAGAAACCGAGCGTATGACCAAGTCAAGCGAAGATGCAATCCGCCAGGCCGGTCGCAACCTTCTGATTTCTTTCAGAGAAAGCGTAACAAGAGAACTGACATTGATTACAGAACGCAGTGTTTCCGAAGTATATTCATCCGAGTCACTCGCACAACTGATAGTAAACGTTGTAAATACTTGGACTTCTAAACCGGACGCCGAGGATATTGCAATCGTTTTGAATTCTGAAGACCTTAAAGCGTTGGAAGAAGCGGTACTCGCAGCCCTTAAAGACAAAATGTCAAACGGCGTAACTTTGAAGCCTAACGATAATTTCGACGGCGGTTTCCGCATTGCAGTAAACAACGGCAGTGCATATTATGACTATTCTGCCGAAGCGGTTGTTGATATGCTTTCAAATTATCTCAGTCCCAGAGTCACCGAACTTTTGAAAGAGGCTTAATATGGCGGAGTATTATTTAATCTCGCAGTTGCCGTCTTTGGATGGAATAAGCGACAACGCACCTCTCCCCATAACCGAAGAACGGTTTTTAGAACTGTGCAACCGTTTCTTATCCAAAAAGGTGCTTAACGTGATAAACGATATCTCTTTGTGTCCGTTACAGTTTTATGAAAATTCAGGTTCCGGTTTGATAGATAACTTTAACGAAAATGAACGCAACTTACGATTTGCCCTGGGAAAAGTCAGAGCAGAAAAGCTGGGAAAGACTTTTGATTTGGGCAACCGAATTCTACCCGTAGAACACGTCAAAGCGGCAAGTGCGGCAATCGAAATCGATAATCCGATGGAGGCTGAAAAGTATCTTAACCGATTCCGTCTGGATATGTTGGAATCACTAAGACCAACCGACAGTTTTTCCGACGATTATATTTTCTATTACGGATTAAAATTAAAATTGATTCTCCGCATTAGGCAGTTTGATACCGAAGCCGGAGTAAAAGCTTACACAGAAATTTATAATTCTATATTGAATGGAAATTAAGTTGGAGGCAATATGATGACCGAAAATATTGGAAAGGTTGTTAGCATAAACGGAAACCTGCTGTCGGTACAGTTTGACGGCAATGTTTCTATGAATGAAATATGCTACGTTAAAGCGGCCAACACCGCACTAAAAAGTGAAGTTATCCGTATCAAAGGCAACGTTGCGCAGATACAGGTTTATGAGATGACCGACGGTATTAAATGCGGTGATGACGTTGAATTTACAGGCGATATGCTTTCTGCCGACCTCGGCCCGGGTTTATTGGGCCAGATCTATGACGGACTTCAGAATCCCCTGCCTATTTTGGCCGAACAGGCGGGTTGGTTTTTGGAACGCGGTGTTTACGCAGACGGACTCAATGCTGAGAAAAAATGGGAATTCACCCCAACTGCTAACGTTGGCGATACAGTTCGTGCAGGTGAATATATCGGAACGGTTCCCGAGGGTCCGTTCACCCATAAAATTTTAGTGCCTTTTTATCTGCTCGGCAACTATACGGTAAAATCCATTGCCGAGAAAGGCGAATATACCGTAAAAGAAACGGTTGCCGTTATAACCGACGACCGCGGCCGTGAGATTTTGCTTTCGATGTCTTTTAAATGGCCTGTAAAACGTGCAGTTAAATGTTACAGCGAAAGATTGGCACCCGTCGAGACAATGGAAACCAAGGTTCGTCTTATCGACTCCTTCTTCCCCGTTGCCAAAGGCGGTACCTACTGTACCCCGGGACCTTTCGGTGCAGGTAAAACCGTTTTACAGCACACCACTTCAAAATATGCCGACGTTGATATCGTTATCATCGCGGCTTGCGGTGAACGTGCAGGTGAGGTCGTTGAAACCTTAACCGAATTTCCCGAATTGACCGACCCCAAAACAGGACGTTCACTTATGGAACGTACCATTATCATCTGCAACACGTCTTCTATGCCGGTTGCTTCGCGTGAAGCATCGGTTTATACCTCAGTAACACTTGCAGAGTATTACCGTCAAATGGGACTTAACGTTCTTCTGTTGGCCGACTCGACCTCCCGTTGGGCACAGGCTCTCCGTGAAATGTCAGGACGACTTGAAGAAATCCCCGGTGAAGAGGCGTTCCCCGCTTATCTGGAATCCTACATCGCCGCTTTCTATGAAAGAGCAGGTCGTGTCCGTTTGCCCGACGGCAGCATCGGTTCGGTCACCATCGGCGGTACCGTTTCCCCTGCAGGCGGTAACTTTGAAGAACCCGTAACCCAGGCAACCTTGAAGGTTGTCGGTGCATTCCACGGTCTTTCACGTGAACGCTCGGATGCGAGAAAATACCCCGCAATCGATCCTTTGATTTCCTGGTCAAAGTATAAGAGCGTAATCGATACCGAAAAATCAAATTTCTGTAAAAATATTCTGCACTATGGCAACGAAATCGACTCTATGATGAAGGTTATCGGCGAAGAAGGTACTACCCTTGCCGATTATATAACCTTCTTAAAATCCGAAATGCTTGATGCCGTTTATCTTCAGCAAAACTCCTTCGATTTGGTCGAAGCTAACTGCTCAACCGCACGACAGCGTTATGTTACTGACAAGCTTATCTGCGTTTTAGGCAGTGATTACGCAATCGACAGCAAGGACGATGCACGTATTTTCTTTAACCGTATGCGTCAGAAGTTCATCGACTGGAACTATGCCGAATTCGAAGGCGAAGAATTCAAAAAAGTCGAAACCGAGATTGACGCTTTATACAACGAAGGTAACGGCAAATTAACCGCAGATGCCGAAAAATTATTGAAGGACGGTGAATGATAATGAATAAAGTTTTTAACCGAATAGACTCCATCGTAGGTAACGTTATCACCGTTCGAGCTTCCGGCGTTCAATACAAAGAACTGGCACAGATCAACACCCGCTTCGGTAAATCGTTGGCACAGGTCAACAAAATCGACGGAGATATTGTTTCTCTGCAGGTTTTTGCAGGCGGCCAGGGTGTTTCCACAGGTGACGAGGTTCGTTTCTTGGGCCGCGAAATGCGAGTATCTTTCAGTGAAGATCTTTTAGGCCGTATTTTCAACGGCTCAGGTGAACCGAGAGACAACGGCCCTGCACTTACCGATAATATGAAAGCTATCGGCGGCCCTTCGGTCAACCCTACCAAACGTATTCTCGCCAACCGAATGATGAGAACCAACATACCTATGATCGATATGTTCAACACACTTGTTGTATCGCAGAAGTTACCTATTTTCTCAATTTCGGGTGAACCCTATAACCAGCTTCTCGCGCGTATTGCGATGCAGGCCGAAGCCGACGTTATCGTGCTTGGCGGTATGGGTCTTAAATACGACGACTTCCTTTATTTTAAGGATGAACTTTCCAAAGGCGGTGCACTAAGTAAAACCGTTATGTTTATCCACACTGCATCCGACCCCACCGTTGAATGTATGATGATTCCCGATATGGTATTGGCCGTTGCAGAGCAGTTCGCTTTACAGAATAAGGATGTATTGGTACTTCTCACCGATATGACCAACTTTGCGGATGCTATGAAGGAAATTGCAATTACTCAGGAACAGGTTCCTTCAAACCGCGGTTATCCGGGTGACCTTTATTCACAGCTTGCCGCACGTTATGAAAAGGCGGTCGACTTTGCCGATTCGGGTTCTGTCACCGTTCTGGCGGTCACGACTATGCCGGGCGACGACGTAACCCACCCCGTTCCCGATAACACGGGGTATATTACCGAAGGTCAGTATTACCTAAAAGGCGGTCGAATTGAACCATTCGGTTCCCTTTCGCGACTCAAACAAAACGTCAATAGCAAAACAAGAAAAGACCACCGTGCACTTATGGATGCAATGATTCGTTTATATTCATCGTATAAGGAAACGGTCGAAAAGAAAAATATGGGCTTTTCTATGAGCCGTTGGGATGAAAAATTACTCAAATACGGTAACCTTTTCGAAAACAAATTGATGGATCTGTCGGTCAATCTGTCACTCGAAGGCGCTCTCGATTTAGGTTGGGAGATACTTGCCGACTGTTTCGAAAAAGATGAAACCGGTATCAAGTCAGAACTCACCGATGAATTCTGGCCTGAAAGTTAGGGAGGTTTAAAGCTTGGCAAAAATCAAACTAACTAAAAATGAGTTAAAGGTACAAAAGGACGCGCTTAAAATGTACCGCAGATATTTGCCTACTCTGACTCTTAAAAAGCAACAACTCCAATCGGAGATCCGCACCATCGAAGCCAAAGCCAAAGCCGTCAGAAAAGAACGTGAAACTTTAGAACAAGGTTTCAGAGACTGGATATCCGTATTCAGTGAAGTTGACGCATTTCCCGAAGGAATCATCTCCGTCAGCAACATCCGCAAAGGAAAAGGAAACATTGCGGGTGTTGATATCCCCTTATTTTTAGGAGCTGATTTCACCCGCGGAGACTACGACCTTTACACTACCCCTCTTTGGGTCGATATAGCCGCAAATCACATGGAAAAGGCAATGTCGCTTGATTTAGAGGCCGAGGTGTTGGATGAACAGGTCAGACTTTTAGAGAAAGAGCTTCTTGCTACGTCTCAAAGAGTCAATCTGTTCGAAAAGGTCAAAATACCCGAGACAGAGGAAAATATCAAGAAGATTTCAATTTATATGGCAGACCAACAGGTCAGCGCCGTAGTGCGTTCTAAAATCTCAAAAAGGAAAATAGCCCTTCGTAATGACGAGGCTTCCCAAAAGGAGGTTTATTCATTATGATAGTGCCTATGAAAAAAGTATCTCTCATCATTTTGGGAGACCAAAAGCAAGAAACACTTAAAAAACTTCGCAGGTTGGGTGTTCTTCACATCGAGATCACCGAAGGCGTGGGCGACCGTTTAGTCCAACTCGCAGAACAGATTACTTTGCTCGAAAGTGCAGTTTTCACCGTTGGTAAAAACAAACTCAAAGAGCGTAAAGAAATAACACCGACCGAAGCCTTATCGATCGCAACCGAGATCGACACACTCAGCGAAGAAAAAACCAACTGTCTTGCCGAAAAAATCGCCCTCGATTCGGAACTTGACCGAATTAAAAGTTGGGGTGATATCAACACCGACAGTATAAAAGAACTGGCCTACAAAGGCTATGAATTACTGTTTTACGAAGCACCCAGGTCCGAGTATGAGGCTTTGCCCGACAACGTAAAAACCGTAAAACTCGATTCGAACAAATCGTCGGTTAAATTTCTTTTGCTGAAGTCCGGTGCCGAAGGTGAGGAAGAAGTTATCGCTTCTTTGAACAGTTTCCGTTTCAATCTTCCCCAAACGTCTACCGACGAAATGAGGCAAAGAATCAATAAACTTGAAGCAAAAATTGCTGAAATCAATTCAAAAATCGCATCCTACGTATGTTACACAGACAGCATCAAAAATGCAGTCAAGTCCTTTGAAAAAGAAATAGAATTCGAGACCTATTCCACGGGTATGGCCGATGAAAATCTGTCATCCGATGAGAAAAATGCAGTTTCGGTTGCTTATTTCAAAGGTTACATCGAAGCCGAAAACGTAGATAAGCTAAAGAAAGTTGCCGCCGACAATTCCTGGGGACTCTTAGTAGAAGACCCTACTGAAGATGACAACGTTCCCACAAAACTTAAAAACAACAAGTTTGTAAGCCTTATCTACCCATTAACCGACTTTTTGGGTACCGTACCGGGATATTTCGAGTATGACATTTCAGGTTGGTTTTTAGCATTTATACTCATATTTTTCGGCATCATTTTCGGTGACGGCGGCTACGGTTTATTTATCACCGCGATAGCAGCAGTTCCCATTATAAAATCACTTATCAAAAAGAAGCCGGTCTCCCCCACCTTCCTACTCATTGGTCTTTTCGGTCTGTCGACCGTACTGTGGGGAACCTTGACCTGCACCTGGCTTGGCCTTTCACCCGAGCAGTTGCCACAATGGTTAAAGAGTTTGTCAATACCCGTTATTTCTAACGTGTACGGCGATAAACTCTGGCATCCGTTCTGGACTTCGGGCGACGTAGGATTAACCACGGCGCAAAACCTTCAGATATTCTGCTTCTCATTGGCATTGATACAGCTGACCGTTGCCCATATCAAAGGTGCCGCAAGAAACAAAGGCTCAATTAAAATGCTTGGCGACATTGGTTCAATATTACAACTTTTAGGTATCTACTATTTGGTATTAAGCCTTGTTGTAAACGCCGAAGTTTTCAGCTTCGGCCTTGTCATCGGCGGCATACCCGTCGGTACCGTCGCCATCGCACTGATCGGTGTAGGTTTTGTTTTAAGCTTCGTATTTTCGAACTACGAAGGAAGCGTTATCAAATCAATACTCGCAAGTTTTACTAATATAGTTTCGGTATTACTTGGCGTTGTAAACGTCTTTTCCGATATCGTTTCATATATCCGACTTTGGGCTGTCGGTCTTGCAGGTGCGGCAATTTCCGCCACCGTCAACGAACTCGCAGGACCGTTACTTGGCAATTTATTATTTATGATAATTGCCATCGTTCTACTGGTATTCGGGCACGGACTGAATATGATTCTGAACGTTCTTTCGGTCATTGTTCACGGTATCAGACTTAACACCTTGGAATTCTCCTCACATTTGGATATGTCGTGGAGCGGTCATAAATTTAAACCTTTTGAAGAATAATTATTAAAGGAGAATCATTATGAATTTAGGAATTTTAGGAACAGCATTGGCATTAGGTATTGCCGCCATCGGTTCGGCTATAGGTATCGGTATTGCAGGTCAGTCTTCGATCGGAGCTTGGAAAAAGTGTTATATGAGCAATAAAGCAGCACCGTTTATCCTTACTGTTTTCGCAGGTGCTCCCTTGACTCAGACCATTTACGGTTTCCTTTTGATGCAGCAGATGAAGGCTTCGTCTGCCGACCCCGCATTTTTGTTCGGTCTTGGAATTGCATCAGGTCTCGCAATGGCATTCTCGGCCGTCTATCAGGGCAAAGCCGGTGCCGCAGGCGCAGATGCATTGGCCGAAACAGGCAAAGGCTTCTCACAGTACATCACCGTTGTCGGTCTTTGTGAAACGGTTGCCCTGTTCGCCCTCGTTTTCAGCATGGTTGCATTGGGCTAAGGTTATCAAAGCAAAAAAGCGTCGCATAAGGGAGTTGCGGTTAGGGACAATCTTAAGATTTGTTCCCATCGCCCACCTAACTGCCACCCAGTCAGCAATTAAAGAAGGCAAATAATTGCTGACTTTATAATAAAAAGGGAGACACCACGAAGTGTCTCCCTTTTTATTATAATATCCTTAAGCCTTTGGGATAATGGTTCTTTAATTTGCCGTTTGAAGCCTTTCCAAATCCTAGCGGTATTCCGCACAGTTTCACCTGGATATATCCCTTCAAAGCTTGGTCACACGCAATTTCCTCACCGTGCAAGAATTTATATACTCCGTCGTCGTCCAACGACAGATCTATAAACCTTTCTGACACAAATGAAGTATTATTAAACAAAGCGTGTTCGGGAACAAACCGTCCGTTTCTGACAGTTCCGGCAAATACACCCGACCGCACGATCTGAACTCCGCGCAATTTTAAATTAACAGGCGAAATGTAAACCTTATCCCCCGCAACAACAACGTTTTCGGGAACATTTCCCAGGAAATGTTCCTTCCAAAATTCCTCAAAAAGCTTATATATTTCATTCTGTTTTTTATCTCTTGAGTAATTCTTGTCGACCTCGGAAACAGACGAAACACCCTCACGTTGCATAACAGCAACGAAATGACCTTCGCCCCCGTTGAAATTAAAAATACGACGTGCATATTCTATGTTTTCAACTTCGGGTGCAAATTCGGCAATGGCTGATTCGCCAAAATCAATACAAGGCTTAACAAGTGAAAACTGCGGATGATTCTTTAAAAAGTAAGCAATAACTCCCTCATTTTCCTCAAAAGCATAAGTACAAGTGCTGTAAACCAACTTACCGCCCGACTTTACGCATTCAGCGGCACAATCAAGTATCTTTTTCTGCCTTTGAGCACAAGCAACAACGTTTTCGACGCTCCAATTTTCTAATGCCGCCGCCTCTTTACGGAACATTCCTTCACCTGAACAAGGAGCATCGACAATAACCTTGTCAAACATCTTAGGCAACTGTGGACACAACACATCGGGTCTTGCAGATGTCACCACCGCATTCACAATACCCATTCGTTCGATGTTCGACACCAAGGGCTGAACACGGGATTGTACAAATTCATTAGATAAAATAAAACCTTTTCCGTTTAATTTAGCCGCTGCTTGGGTCGATTTACCACCGGGAGATGCACACAAATCAAGCACTAAGTCCCCTTCCTCTATGCCGATAGCCTCTACAACCGAGGTCGCAGACGGCTCCTGCATATAGAATGCGCCAGCGTGATGCAAAGGATGATTACCCGGTTTCAAAACACTTTCGGGCAAATAATAAGAGTTTTCGCAAAACGCAGTCGGATCTTGAAGTTTAAACTCTTTTTTTAAAACCTCGGCGTCGCACTTTAAAGCATTGACTCTCAAAGCACGAAAAGCGTTTTGCTCAAAAGCCGATTCAAATAAGGAATATTTTTCCTTTAAGATCAACTTTATTCTGTTTTTAAATATTTCGGGTAAAGACATAATTTTCACCTAGTATATTTTTGTCACCACGGTCAAAAATAAGTATGAAAGCGGGGTGACAATAATGAACGATCAGTACAACAACAACCAGAATAAGAATCAGAACAACAATCAGAATAACAATCAGAACAACAATCAGAACAACAATCAGAACAAACAGCAGAACGACCAGAACAAGCAGCAGAACAACAATCAGAACAAAAACGAAAACAAGAGCCGCTAATTTGGTCTATTTGAAACGCCATGGCAAAACTGCTATGGCGTTCCTTTTACATATTATTTTTAGCCGAAATGCCGTTCCAGATGACGTCAAACAGTTCGTTTATACGGTCATATTCACCCGACAGATGAAGATAACCAAATAACGCTTCAACACCCGTTGCGGCATGATAAGCGCCAACAGTAGTGCTTTTAGGAATGCCTCCGACGTGGTTGTTTCGGCCGCGTTTAAAAACTGACATTTCCTTTTCGGATAGCATATCTTTTATCATTTCGAACCCTTCGGCCTGCGCGTTTGCATTAACATAGTCGACCGACTTTTTATGCAACTCTCCAATCGGTCGCTCGACCTCGGAAAGTTTTGTTCTGACCAAAAGACCAAACACCGCGTCACCGACAAAAGCCAACGTCGACGGGCTTAACATCATTGCTTTATCCATTACATTAACCCACTTTACGGTACGTAGTTAAACTCAATATCGTAAACACAAACGACATCGTTTTCCTGAACACCTGCTTTCTCAAGTGCATCAATAATACCACTTGCGTGAAGCGTACGCTGGAAGTATTGTAACGACTCATAGTCATCGGGGTCTACCGTCTCAAGAATCTTAAGCAACCACGGTGCATTATCGATCATAAAAACGCCATCCTCAACGTGCAACGTAAAGTCACGCTTTTTAACGACCGTAAAATCTTCCTGCGGTAAAGGTTCCGCCTCGTATTTCACAACAGGAGGTAGTTTATCAAGTTCAGAAGCTACATAGTTAATAACCTCTCTCGTTCCCTCTGCAATAGCTGCCATACATTCAAAATACTTATAACCTTTGCCCTCAAAATACTCACGTACGGTTTTCAAGGTTTCTTCATCGGTTAGATCACACTTGTTGGCAACAACGATCTGTTTACGTTCTGAAAGTTCAGGGCTAAAAGAAGCGAGTTCGTTATTGATAGTATTAAAATCTTCTATAGGATCTCTTCCCTCACTACCCGCAACGTCAATAACGTGAACAAGCAAGCGACATCTTTCAACGTGACGTAAGAATTCGTGACCAAGACCCAAACCTTCACTTGCACCCTCGATTATACCGGGAATATCAGCCATAACAAACGATTTGCCCTCATCAATACGGACAACGCCAAGTGTAGGAATAAGTGTGGTAAAATGATAGTTGCCGATTTTAGGCTTAGCCTCACTGACAACCGAAATAAAGGTCGATTTACCAACGTTCGGAAATCCAATAAGACCGACGTCTGCCAACAGTTTCAATTCCAAAGTGACGTCCAACTCTTCACCGGGAATACCGGGTTTGGCAAATTTGGGAATCTGACGTGTAGCGGTAGCAAAATGACTGTTACCCCAACCGCCTTTACCGCCTTTGGCAACAATAACGGGGTCTTCATCAGATATGTCGGCAATAATGCGACCTGTCTCGGCATCCTTAACAAGAGTGCCCATCGGCACCTTCAAAATAAGATCGGGAGCCGATTTGCCGTTACAACGGTTAGGGCCACCGGATTGACCGCTTTCGGCAATATATTTTCTTTTATATCTGAAATCGGCCAAGGTGGAAAGGTTGCTGTCGGCTTGAAATACAATATTACCACCGCGACCGCCGTCGCCGCCGTCAGGACCGCCTGCCGCAACGAACTTTTCACGGTGGAAAGAGACCTTTCCGTTACCGCCGTCACCAGCCTTTATATGAACATTTGCAATATCTACAAACATAATAATCTCCGTTAAAAATCAAAAATTCTTCAAGAAAAAAACCCGGGAATGCTCCCGGGTTAAAAAAAGCATTTTTACTGCTCGACAGCGTAAACGCTGACCATCTTGCGGTCACGGTCCTTACGCTCGAACTTGACCTTGCCGTCGATAAGAGCGAAGAGCGTGTCGTCAGAACCCTTACCTACATTCTCACCGGCATGGATGTGAGTACCTCTCTGGCGAACGATGATGTTGCCAGCAAGAACAAACTGACCGTCTGCTCTCTTAACACCGAGGCGCTTAGACTCACTGTCACGGCCGTTCTTGGTAGAACCGACACCTTTTTTATGAGCAAAAAGTTGAATGTTTACCTTTAACATGGTTACACCTCCGAATAAACTTTAACGTAATTTCGATAGTTCTTTGCAAGTTCACTTGCGTGCAGATAAAAACCTTTTAAGGTTATCTGCGACTGTTCGACCAACGATTTTAATTTTATGCACATATATCCGTCAGAAACTTCTGCCTCCAACTCGGCACCGACTATTTCAGACAACGTATTGGCCGCCATATATGCCGCCGACGACACTGCTGAACAAACTATCTTGCCGTTGATATCCTGTGCAGACGACGTGCTGTGACCCGAGATTTCATACCCGATCAACAATCCGTCGCACTCAAAAAACCTTATCTTGGTCATAAAGCACCTTAGCCGATCGAGTTGATCTGAACCTTGGTGTACGGCTGTCTGTGACCCATCTTACGAGCGGAACCCTTCTTGGGCTTGTAGGTGAAGACAGTGATCTTCTTACCCTTACCGTTCTTAAGAACGACACCTTCAACCTTTGCTTCGACGTAAGGAGCACCCACGGTAAGATCTCCGTTGTCGTCACAAACTGCAATAACCTTATCGAATACTACAGTTTCTTCTGCGGCTGCGTTGAGCTTTTCGACGAAGATAACGTCGCCGTTCTGAACGCGGTACTGTTTGCCGCCGGTTTCGATGATTGCGTACATTTTACTGGCACCTGCCTTAATTCAAGACTCGCTACAGTGGGTGGGAAAATCCACTTCAACCCACAATATGCGGCTCATATACTTTACCACAAGTCCCCCTAAATGTCAAGCATTATTTTTTCCTCGTTTTTCATCTATTTTGTAAGAGTTCCCCCATCGGTTTTTAACAGTAATAAAATGCGTTCTTCCTCAAGGTTTTGCGTGTTAATATATACCAACAGTTCTTCTCCGTCAATACCGATACAGTCAAACTCATAACAATGCTTTTCGGCATTTCCGTCACTCGGTATAATACACCTTTTAACACCGTTTACTATCAACGCTTTCGACAATTTTTGCCGAGCCTCTTCAAGAGTATATTTCGGAGTCTCAATGGTTCTCGTATAATGATTAGCAATATATCCGCCGGCCTCAACAAGAACTATCTCTCCGTTATCAAGCGCAACTCCGATCTTGATAAGATCGGGATAACAAACGGTAGCACCCTCCTTGTGAGCAAAACTCACCGTACATACACCTTCATCGGCAAAATAATAGGTCGAAACAAGGCTTGTCCCCTCAACGCGGCCAAGATAATCCTCTGCCTTTCTGACCGCCTCTTCAAACTGAATTGTTTGCTCCCCTATTTCCCTGAATTTTCTCATATACATAACTCTGCCGCCGCGTTTGGTAACCGAAAAGCTCATAGTCCCATCAGTATAATTATAGCACGGAACATTACCTGCCGTTTCTTTTTCCTCACTAACCGAAGACGGATCAACACCTAAGATGGCGGCCGCTCGGTTCAACGCATCTGCCGCAGACAATTCCGAATCATTTGCCGTAAGCTTAATTTCACCGTTTAATAAATGGTCCGAAAAAGGCCCGTCATACTGAAGGGTCGGATAATCAACCAACAACTCCTCAAGTGACTCGATGCTCTCCGTAAAATCACCTTCAACCGACTTTCCAATATCAGCCGCAAGTTGAGAATCCCACACACCCTCTTTATCATATTCCGCGCGAATCACATTGACCGACGAAGAAACCGACTGCGCAATTTTCGATAAATTGTGAAGATTCTCCCGCTCATCCACGCTTATTTCTCCGCCTTGAATCACTTTGCGAGATAAATACAGAGTGTAATCCCCTACTTGTGATAAAAACTTATTAACGCCTTCGGATTGCTCATTTGAATATGGTAGCTGTGACAATGAATTTTTCGCCACAGTCGACTCGGTACAAAGTTCTACCGCTAGCGACGACATCTGGGTTGCCGACGAAGCATATAAACTTTTCTGCAAAGCAACGCTGATATTATAGAGGCTTCCGTCAAGCTCATCCAGATGCATACTGTAAGCGTTACCAACCTGCAGACGGTAATTTTCCATACGTTTGTGTGTCATAATACTCAAGCCCACTACCGCAAGAACCGTTGCCGAAATAAAACTCACGATTTTTATAATTGTTCGCTTCCCCATAGTCAAAATTATCATTCCTTTAAACAAAGTTTCAAGACTATTCTGCCACAAAATTTGTTAATTATTTATTCACACAATATGGGGCTAAATTTTAAAAAATATATTGTAATATTGTTCTATATATTGTATAATATATGTGACTATGATGTCGATTTATGCGCATTTGTCAATTAACCTTTTCGGAGGGTTTATTCTTGCAACCGATTTATCTTGATAACAGTTCCACAACCAAGCCGTGCACTTCATCGATTTCAGCAATAGAAGATGCACTGGTAAACAACTGGGGCAACCCTTCTTCCCTTCACAATTTAGGACTTCAGGCCGAACATATAATAAATAACACCCGTTCTTCAATATCCGATATTTTAAACTGCCGCGAAGACGAAATATATTTTACAGGCAGTGGCACCGAGGCTAATAACCTTGCTATTATCGGTGCTGCCGAAAGTTTGAAACGTCGCGGAAATAAAATAATCACCACTTCGGTTGAACACCCTTCGGTTTTAAATACCTGCGAATATTTATCACAAAACGGGTTCGAAATCACTTATATTAAACCCCACAAAGACGGCAGTATTCACGCATCCGACATTCTGAATGCAGTTGATAGCAAAACTGTCCTGATCACAATGATGTTAGTCAATAACGAGACAGGCAGCATTTTCCCCGTCGCAGAGGTTGGCGAAGCTTTAAAAGAAATGAAATCCAAAGCCCTGCTTCACACCGACTGTGTTCAGGCTTTCGGCAAAATGAATATTGACGTTGATGAGTTGGGTGTCGACCTTCTGTCGGCAAGCGGTCATAAGATCCACGGGCCAAAAGGCATCGGCTTTTTGTATAAACGCAAAAGCGTAAATTTAAAACCTATAATCCACGGCGGCAATCAGGAAAAAGGGTTGCGTTCCGGTACCGAATCGGTCCCCTTGATTGCAGGACTTAACGGCGCCGTGTCCGAGTTAAAAATCAACTCTAATCTTCCTGAAATCAAAAAGCTTCACGCTTATGCGCTCGAAAAACTCTCTCAAAACGACGGCATCGTGATTAACTCCCCCACTGTCAAAAATCTGCCGTATATATTGAATATATCGGTACTTGGTTACCGTTCCGAAACGTTGTTGCATTTTCTTGAAGCGAAGAATATTTATATTTCAAGCGGAAGTGCTTGTGCCAAAGGCAAAGGCAGTCACGTACTGACCGAAATGGGTTTTTCCCTCGACAGGACCGACAGTGCTTTAAGAATTAGTTTTTCACGCTATAACTCTTTAGAAGATATTGATGCGCTTTACAATGCGTTATGCGAAGCGCAAAAATCTCTTCGCAGAAAGTAAGGATAATAATGAAAGAAATCATACTTATAAAAAACGGAGAACTTGCACTAAAAGGTTTGAACCGTTCATCTTTTGAAGATGTTCTGGTCAAAAACCTCAGATACCGCCTCAAAAAGTGCGGTGAGTGTGAGATAAATAAATCTCAGTCAACCATTATGGTCGAGCCGTCAAATGACGAGTTTGACTTTAAATCGGCTTTAAAAGCAACCGAAAAGGTTTTCGGTATTGCCGCTTTTTCCAAGGCAGCAGCATTGCCCAAAAATATGGAAGACATCATCAGAGAGGGTGTGCCCTATCTCGCCGACGCTTTGAAGAACGTTAAAAAGTTCAAGGTTGAATCTAAACGTTCCGATAAAAAATTCCCTTTGGGTTCACTTGAAATAAGTGCACAGTTCGGTGCCGCATTGCTTAGCAAGTACCACCATCTTTCGGTCGACGTTCACGACCCCGATGCCGTTGTTGTCGTTGAGATACGCGATAAATACGCTTACGTAAGATGCGGACAGATCAAGGGCGCAGGCGGTATGCCGGTAGGTACGGGTGGCCGTGCCGAAATACTTATTTCAGGTGGTATCGATAGTCCTGTTGCCGCTTGGATGATGGCCAAGCGCGGTATTCAACTTGCCGCCGTTCATTTTGCAAGTCCTCCGTATACAAGCACCCGTGCCGAAGAAAAAGTTCACCGACTTTTGTCGCAGGTCGCAAAGTACAGCGGTCCCATTCCGCTTCACACCATTCCCTTTACCGAAATTCAGGAGCAGATCGCCGAACATTGCCGCGAAGAATATTTCACTTTAATTATGCGCCGATTTATGATGCGTATTGCCGAAAAAATGGCTTTGAAAGAACATTGCGGTGCGCTTATTACAGGCGAAAGTGTCGGTCAGGTTGCAAGTCAGACACTACCTGCACTTAATGTTACCAACAGCGTCGTTTCGATGCCCGTCCTTCGCCCTTTGATTGGTATGGACAAAGATGAAATAATTGATATTTCAAGAAAAATCGACACGTTCGACATTTCTATTGAACCGTTTGAGGATTGCTGTACGGTATTCACACCCAAACATCCTAAAACCCGACCCGAACTGCAAAAATGTATCGAGGCCGAATCAGAACTTGATATTGAAGCACTTGTAGACCGCGCAATTCAAGGCGCACAGTTTATGATGATTGATTAACGGAGAGTCTATGAAAGCAGAAATAATTGCCGTTGGTACCGAGTTGTTACTCGGCAACATTCTTAACACCAACGCACAGTATCTTTCGCAGGAGTTGGCACTTTTAGGCTACGATGTATACTATCAGTCAGTAGTGGGTGACAATTTCGTACGTGTGAAGGATTGTATAACTCAGGCCATAAACCGAAGCGATGCCGTTATTATAACGGGTGGCTTGGGCCCTACCCCTGACGACCTTTCAAAGGAAGCCGCAGCGGCTGCCCTCGGTCTCGAACTGTTCGAGGATGAAGCAAGCCTCAAACAAATCGAAAACGTTTTCAAAAAATCAGGACGTACTATGGCCGATTCCAATCGAAAACAAGCCATGTTTCCGAAAGAAAACTGTGTTATTTTTCCAAATTCAAACGGCACCGCACCGGGGTGTGCAATGACGGCCGAAAACGGCTCGGTCGTAATACTTATGCCCGGTGTGCCTTATGAAATGAAACTTATGTTTGAGACTCACGCCAAGCCCTTCCTCAAACGAAAAAGTGATAAAGTAATCGTTTCAACCAACGTGCACGTTGCAGGCTTGGGTGAATCTTATCTTACGTCTTTAATACCCGGATTTCTCGATCAGACCGACCCCACCGTCTCCCCTTACTGCAAACCGGGGCAGGTCACTTTAAGAGTAACTTCTTCGGCAAAAACGGTCGAAGAAGCCACCGAAAAGTGTCAGGATACCGTTAACAAACTGACCTCAAAACTCGGTAAAAATGTCTATGGTATCAATACACCTAACCTTGAAACCGTTGTGGTTCAGAAGTTAATGCAACACGGCTTGAAACTTGCCACTGCAGAATCCTGCACGGCAGGTAAAATTTCAGCGGCCATCACCTCGGTTGCAGGGGCATCGGGTGTGTTCGATTTCGGTGCTTCTACCTATTCAAATGAAATGAAACAAAAACTCCTCGGTGTAAGAGCCGACACGTTAAAAGCCTTCGGTGCCGTCAGCGCCGAAACGGCTTGTCAGATGTCCGAAGGCATCAGAAAATACGCAGGTTCCGACTTGGGACTTTCGGTCACAGGTGTCGCAGGACCGGGACAAAGTGAAAACAAGCCTGCAGGTCTTGTATATATTTCACTTTCCAACGGTGAGCATACCTGGGTTGAAAAACTGATGGTGGTCAAGGCTGAAAACGACCGTGAAAAGGTGCGTAATAACACCGTCACCGCCGCGCTTGACCTTGTAAGACGTTATCTTGACTATCTTCCCGATACTTTACCGTGTGAAACCGACCCCGAGTCACCTACCCCGATAATCCCGGAGCAATTCGCAACTTCAATGTTGAACAAATAAACCATATTTTGCCTGATTAG
The DNA here is from genome assembly GCA_017629275.1 of Clostridia bacterium. Classification (GTDB taxonomy): domain Bacteria; phylum Bacillota; class Clostridia; order Oscillospirales; family Acutalibacteraceae; genus UMGS172. The sequence continues at coordinate 5,760 of JAGBXM010000073.1, read as the reverse complement.
GCAGAACGGAGTATTATATGATTTTCAAAAAAAACAAGAAGACAATGTACGTTCCCGACGAAGAGGTTCTTGCATACAGCAAGGTTAAAAACAAAGAAGTACCGAGTCTGAACATTGAAACACCTGTTGAAGAGGAGATCCCCAACCTCCTTGAAACCCAAGAAAAACCTGCCGACAAAAAAGCGAATAAGATTTTAGAATTATTTAAAAAAATCTTTCCCAACCGCAATGATAACAAAAAGTCTCTTGTCATTAAAATAGTGGCCCTCGTCGCCGCAGTTGCACTTGTTTGTTCGGGCACCTATCTTATTTTCTATTTTGCCGATCTCGGTCAGCAGGATGCAAAGATTGAGAATATCCGCAACAACTACGAGCTCAACCGTGATGATTACACTAAAAACGAAGATAATCAATTCTCGAAGTTCGATATCTTAAAAAGCCAGAACTCGGATATCGTTGGTTGGATGACCATTACCAACACCGAGATCAATAACCCTATTTATCAAACCATTGATAACCAGTTCTATGTTGATCACGATATGGATAAAAAGCCCAACAGTTACGGTGCACTGTTCTTGGATTACCGCTGCAACATCAATCCTCTGTCTTTGACGCAGAACCAGATCATCTACGGTCACAATATGCGTTACGGTGCAATGTTCGGCACATTAAATCAGTTCCGCGAGTTGGATTTTTATAAAGCCAATCCCATTATAAAATTTGACTCACTTTACGAACAGCGCACATATAAGATCTTCGCGGCTATGATAGTCAACGATGCCGAAGACAACACTTTCGGTTACACTTACACCGCATACCGTTCCACCTTCACAAGCGAGACCGACTTTATGCAGTGGATCGAGCACAGCCGTCAGAGAAGCCTTATCGACACCACCATTGATATCAATTCAAACGACGAGATAATTACGCTCTCGACCTGCTGTTACGACTATAAAAACGCACGTTTTGTCGTTATGGCACGTCTTGTACGTGACGGTGAAAGCACCGAAGTCAACACGAACGAAGCCGTAAAAAATGCCGATGTAATTTATTCGAAGGAATACTACGATAAGAAGGGTATGTCGGTTCCCACTCCCCCATCTGAAGCCCAGCACACCGAAAGCACAACTTCATCCAAATAATCAACAAAAAATCGCAGAAAGGAGGATAACCCTATGTCCAAAGACGTTAAAGTTGAAATTTTATACTACAAATCCACATCTGACATTTCTCTCGAATTTGGTCTGCACGGCAAATACCCGATGCGTTTGTTGTCCTCCGACTGTAAGGATATAAATTCCTTTTTCCAAAGCCTTAAACGTGCCGTTTCGCGCAGCGAAATTATTATAACGATAGGCGGATTTGACCAAGAGGATAATCTACCTATGTTTATTGCGCGTGCAGTTGGACTCAACTGCGAGATTCCCAATCTTTTAAAGCAAAACATTATTACCGACAAAGACTATTGTCTGCCCAAAGGCTCAATTGCGTTGGCACCGAAAAGCCGTCGTTTCGGCGGTTTCTTGCTGGAATGCGGTCCTCAGGCCATTATAAGCCTGACCGATGAACGCAAAGTTAGACAGGACATTGTCGAAGAATTTCTCGTAAATTACATAACCGAGCATCATAAGGTATTCAGCACACCGAATATAAAAGCGCCTGTCACCGACAGTGAAAATGAAGATCGGGATATTGAACCTATCGAAACCAAAGAACCCGAAGTGAACACACAGCTCGAGGGTATCACCGACGTTTCTCCGGAAACCGGCAAAGATGTAATTGCCGAAATGATTAAAACCGAAGTTGTTCCCGAGACCGAAACAGAATTTGACGAAAATTTGAAATCCACCGTCGATGATATCGACTCCTCACTCCCCGCCGAACCTGACGAGGGGTTGAACGACCACGTTTTAGACAGTGATGATTACGACCTTATTGCCGACCGTGTAAAAAAACTGACGTTGACCAATGAGGTTGAAAACTTCATTGACGATATTAACGATGACCAACCTGAAATTGACAACGACGGCGTTTTCGACCGTCACTTGACCCGTCGCAGAAAACGTCTTGTACGTGCAGTTTGTCTGATTTTGTCACTTTTGATTATAATCAGCACCTTCTTTGGTTATTGGATATCTACCGCAGGGCCTAAAACTTTCGACCTTGCTGAGTATTACAAGTCGTTACATAACGTATACTATTCTTATCAGAATGATAATCTTGCCGATGCTTTTGATTTAGTCAAATCTCAGAACAGTAACTTTTTCACCTGGCTTTGTTTTGAAGACATAGACATCGACCACCCTGTATTGACGGTAAGCCAAACTGCCGACTACCAACGCTATCTGACCGCGTTGCCCGACGGCAGTCCCGATAAAAACGGCACCGTTTTTAGCACGTCGAATTCGTCACTTAATAACGTTGAGCACAATGCTGTTATCTTTGGCAACGCGCTTGACGGCGGCATATTCAGTTCAATTAAAAATAACCTGTTCAAAACGCTTGTCGGTAAAAACATCAGTACCGCCGATAGCCGTTATTATTCGGAATGGACTGTTTTTTCGGTATTTTCCAAAGAAAGAACGTCCGATTTCGATAACACCTCAACTTCGTTTGCTACGACCGATGAATACGTTGAGTACCTTAATAATATCAAAAATTCATCGAACAAGAATAACAAAAGCCTTACCACCTTCCGCGGTAATGAGAAGGTTATAGTTTTGGTCGGTGTTGCCGATAGCGTTGACTACTGTATCGCCGCAAAACTTGTAAGCGTTACGGCACTTTACGGCTCAAATGCCGATTCGGACGATACCTCCTCCGATACGATGTCTTCGGATAATTCATCGTCCGATACTGTGTCAAATCCGGATGATGTCATCCCCGATAGTGAGCTTGATCATACCGGTAACGACTTTATGGGTGACTCCCCCGATATTGTTATACCGCTTCCGCCTGTAACAAGCAGTTCGTCACCTTCGTCATCATCGGTTGTTTCGAGTGCAACCTCAAGTTCGGTTTCGTCTTCAGAGAAACCTTCTTCAAGTGCGCCCACAAGTACCGAGATAAGTTCCTCGACCTCCGCAGATACGTCTTCTGTAACAAGTGTGCCGTCAAATACCGAAAGCACTTCGTCCGAGCCGTCGACCACGACACCTTCAACCACTCCGTCGGTATCGTCATCCGAAGTTACAAGCATCACTTCATCGGTAACTTCATCAACGGTAAAACCCGACGTTGACCCCATATACACCTGGGATATCGAGCTTTCTTGTATCGACAGCGCAACAGGTGTAAAATACACGGATACAGCCGTTAAGATAGTTGCAATGATAATCGAAGACGAAATGAGTCCTACCGTTGATCCGCCTGAAGCTTTGATAGCGCAAGCCATAGTAAAATACAACTGGTTGTTAAACAACAACGGTCGCAATCCCGATAAAGCGCCTAAAAACGCTCTTGACCCTAACCCCACCAAACAGGCGATAGAATATGCCACAGCGGCCAAAGGCAAACTCCTGCTTTACGGTAACACCATTGCAAAAACCTACTGTTATGCTTATTCTGCAGGCAAAACCGCCAATTATCAGGATATCTGGGGCGGCACTGCATATCCTTATCTGCAAAGTGTAGATTGCCCTGTCGATGAAGAACTCAAAGACTTTATCACAAGCAATACCTACTCAGCCGAGGATATCAAAAAACTCATATCGGAAAAATGCGGTGTTGACGTAAGCTCAATGCCTAAAACCGAATGGATAAAGGCTGTTAAGTACGATAATAACAACCTTTACTGCGTAACCGTAAGCATCGGCGGTAAAGAATACAAAGGCACCTATCTCCGCGATTCATTATTAAGCTACGGTATCCGTTCATCGGCATACACGATTGCTTATAACGAAACCGACGACACCTTTACATTTACCTGCAAAGGCTACGGACACGGTGTTGGATTCAGTCAACGCGGTGCCAAGGCTTATGCAAAACAAGGTTGGGATCACGCAAAGATCCTTGCCCACTTCTTCCCCGGCACAACCCTTATATCACATTAAAAAGAGGTTAATTATGGACGAACTGATAACATCAATAATGAACGGTCTGAAAGACCTTCCTGCCGAGCTTATTGTGTTTGTAATATCACTTTTGCCGATATTGGAACTGCGTGGCGGACTCGTTGCCGCGGCTTTACTCGGTCTTGAATGGTATATCGCATTTCCCATCTGCGTTTTAGGAAATATGTTGCCTATTCCGTTTATTCTCTTATTCATTAAACAGATATTTAAATTTCTGCGTAAAGTTCCCGGCTTTAAAAAACTTATTCCGAAATTAGAGAAAAAAGCAGGAGAAAAAGGAAGCCTAATCAATAAAGGCCGTTTTATCGGACTTTTTTCATTCGTTGCAATACCCTTGCCGGGCACGGGCGCCTGGATGGGCGCATTGGCAGCAACCTTGCTTGACATCAGAATGAAGCGTTCATTCCCTCTCATATTCCTGGGGGTCATCACGGCAGGTGTAATTATGTTGCTTGTGGCATACGCTCTGCCCGAACTTTGCGCTCAGCTTTTCGGTTTCAGTTTTTAACATTCCGGAAAACGCATAATGGATGAGCGGAAATCCGCCTTTTAAAAACAGGATCGGATTACTCGCGTCACCTTAACCTACATTATAATAATAGGACGCTAAATAAACCTTAACGCGGTTGCTTTTCCTTTTTTGGAATCAAAGCAACCGCGTTTTTTTAATTCGTCGAATAAAACTATGGTATAACGTAACGCGAGTAATTCATAAAAACAGACTCAAATAGTTTGCATCAACCAAATCACGTGCGGCGCACCCTGCGCGCCGCACCAACACCCCTGTCATTCCGAACACAGTGAGGAATCTCAGCCATCCCGATCTGCCTCCCTTGTTAAAGGGAGGAGGACCGCCGAATAGCGGTGGAGGGATTCCTAGGAAGATGGCAAAACCGAATATTTTGACGAAGGAGGACCGCGTCAGCGGTGGAAGGAGAGATAAACAAACATTCGGGACGTCGAGGGAGACTCTCCCACGGTGTGGGAGAGATGTCACGAAGTGACTTCAGAGGGACGGTGCCGTCAGCACGTCCCCTACAATATGTAAATCCACCTGTCGTAGGGGCTTTACCTCCGTGTGCGCCCGTCATTAAGCCAATAAATTATAATATCCGTCATTATGAGCCGACACCGCAGTGTCGCCCTGAGGCGTACCCCGCCGAAGGGTCATATCGAAGAATCTTCACCCACATTACAAAAGACCCTTCGTTGTTACGCTCCTCAGAATGCCAGACAATAACCTCCCTCTTTTTGACAAAATCTACTCGTCAATGTTGCCAAATTCATCCTTCACACTTTGTTCAAATCGCCGTTTTTGTAACGTCTTATATATAATGTAAAAAAAACGCTTTGACTAATTACAATTTATGTTGTATACTGACTGTGTGGTAGTATCTTTATACACAAAAACCCAAAAATTTTTTTAAAGGAGAGATATTTATGACCCACGCATTCAAACGCATTGTTGGTTTACTGCTCGCAGTTATGCTGATCTTCTCGGTCTGCACTGTTGCATTTGCAGAAGAATCAACAAAGTTAACTGCTAATGACCTCGGCGTCACAGCAGGTGACAACATTGCCCTTTACGACGACCCCGTTGTCGCAGGTGGAAAAGTTTTTAAACTTAACACCACAACGAGTCGTCCCAACTTCGAGTTGGCCGACCCTGTTGACCACACCAAACCCT
>JAGBXM010000072.1 GCA_017629275.1 Clostridia bacterium | reverse complement strand
TTCTGATGCTTGCGGTCGGAATACTTATCAGCAGTATTCTTGTGTTGGTGCTTCCCGATTTATCGTGAGCCGAAATTATATCTGGGTACCGATAAAGATTTTACTGTTGCCCATAACCTGCGGTATCGGTTACGAGCTGATAAAATTCTGCGGCAAACACGACAATGTTTTGACGAGAATTATTGCCGCACCCGGCCTCTGGATTCAGAGACTTACCACTAAAGAGCCTGAGGATGATATGATCGAGATCGCCGTTGCCGCTGTTAAAGAGGTTATTCCCGACGACGGCTCCGACGTGACCGATTGCGGATGTAAATAATGACAGTAGAAGAATTGATTTTTGACACTGCCTATAAGCTCAACCAAAGCGGTATTGAGTCGGCTAAGTTTGAGGCCGGACAAATGGTGGCGTTCGCTTCGGGCAAGAAAATGTCTTTTGAAAAATTGACCGACGGCGAGTGTGACCTGGTAAGCAGGATGGTACAGCGCCGCCGCGAAAAAGAACCGTTGCAGTATATTTTGGGCGAGTGGGAGTTTTACGGGTTGCCCTTTAAGGTGGGCGAGGGTGTGCTGATCCCCCGACCCGATACCGAAACATTGGTCAGTGCCGTATTAAAGCATCGTCCCGAAGGTAAAAAGGTTTTCGACCTTTGCGCAGGAAGCGGTTGTATCGGCATAACCTTGGCCAAATTGGGCGAAGCACAGGTTACAATGTTTGAAAAAAGCCTGAAGGCTTTGGAATATTTAAAAGAAAATATAAAGCTTAACGGTGTTACGGCGGCCGTTAAAGAGTGTGACGTGTTGACAGAGGTCGCCACCGAGAAGGCCGATTTTATAGTCAGCAATCCGCCGTATATCGCAACTAAGGTTATTGATACTTTGTCGGACGAGGTTAAAAAGGAACCTATAATGGCGCTCGACGGCGGCGACGACGGACTGTTGTTTTACCGCCGTATAACCAAAGAGTGGAAACGCGCTTTGAACGACGGGGGATACCTCGTTTTTGAGATAGGCTTCGACCAGGCCGAGGCGGTGATTAAGCTTTTGACCGACGAAGGTTTTTCGGACGTTCAATGTATCAAAGATCTTTGTCTTAACGACCGCGTTGTGATGGGTCGTAAATATTAGTTAAACATCGGGTGAAAACCCAAATACATATAATTTGAAGGAGTTTTTGAAATGGCAGACGACAAGCAGAAAGCTTTAGCTACAGCGCTTGAGCAGATCGAAAAAATGTACGGTAAGGGTACCATTATGAAGCTGGGCGAGAACGCCCACATGAACGTTGACCACATCTCGACCGGTTCTATCGGTCTTGATGCGGCGCTGGGTATCGGCGGACTTCCCAAAGGACGTATCGTCGAGATTTACGGACCCGAATCTTCGGGTAAGACCACCATCGCCCTGCACGTTATTGCAGAGGCACAGAAAAACGGCGGTGAGGTTGCCTTCATCGACGTTGAACACGCGCTCGACCCCGTTTATGCCGCCGCTTTGGGCGTTGACATTGACTCTATGTTGGTTTCACAGCCTGACACGGGTGAGCAGGCGCTTGAAATCACCGAGGCACTTGTCCGCTCGGGCGCTTTGGACGTTGTCGTTGTTGACTCGGTTGCGGCACTCGTTCCGAGAGCCGAGATTGAGGGTGATATGGGCGACTCGCACATGGGTCTGCACGCACGTCTTATGTCGCAGGCTTTGAGAAAGTTGGCCGGTGCAATTTCCAAGTCCAACTGTATTGCCATCTTTATCAACCAGTTGCGTGATAAGGTCGGTGTAATGTACGGAAGCTCTGAGACTACTACGGGTGGTAGAGCGCTCCGCTTCTACGCATCGGTTCGTCTTGATATCCGCCGCAGAGACCAAATTAAGATCGGCGGCGAGGTCGTCGGTAACAAGACCGAGGCCAAGGTCGTCAAGAATAAGGTTGCACCTCCGTTCCGTTCGGCCGAATTCGACATTATGTACGGTAAGGGCATTTACCGTCCTGGCGAGATAATCGAACTCGGTATCAAGTATGATATAGTCAAGCGCTCGGGCGCCTGGATATCCTATAACGACGAGAAGATCGCTCAGGGACGCGACAATGCCAAGATATACCTTGGCGAACATCCCGAACTTGCCGCCGAGATTGAGGGTAAGATTCGTGAAAAGTTGGCCGAGCTGTCGCAGACCGTCGGCAAGACGGCTAAAGAGGCCGCCGACGAAAAGGCTGCCGAGATCGATAGCGTAATGGCTACCGCCGCTGCAGAAGAAGCTGCCGAAGAGGCCGCAGAGACTGCCGCTAAACCCAAGAGAAAATCCAAGATCAACATCGACGTTGACGTTGAGTGATGAAGATCGTTGAAATAAGACCGCGCCGTAAATTTTTGTCGGGAATTGTTTTCGATTGCGAAATCGACCCCAAGGAATACGGCGCCGATTCCGATGCCGCAGGGTTCCTTGCGCTCGATTCCGAGCTTTGCGAGATAAAGCATCTAAAAGCAGGGATGGAGTTGACCGACCGACAGTTGGTCGAGCTTGTGCGCGAATCGCACACAAAACGTGCGAAATCGAGGGCAATGTGGTATCTCTCACGTGGGGATTGCTCACGCAAAGGGCTTGTGACCAAGCTCAGACGTGCATTTCCCGATTATGCGTGTGAAGCCGCCGCCGACCGAATGGAGGAATTGGGCTTTATAAACGATGAGACTTATGCCAAACGTCGGTTGCAGAGGATAATCGACGAGAAAAAGGTCTCGGTCAGAATGGCAAAGCAGTTATTGAAGCTTGAGGGCATTGACCCCGACCTTATCAACGATGCCGTCGAGGTTGCCGAGTATGACGCCATCGACTCGATTATCGAGCTTATAAATAAAAAATATTTACATAAGTTGAGCGACAAGGCCAACACCGAAAAGGTTATCGCCGCTTTGATGCGAAAGGGCTACAGCTTTTCCGAAATAAAGGAAGCCTTTTATAGATTGGAGTTGTCGCTTGATACTAGTGAGGATTCTTAATGATAAAGGTAGGAATGGTAAGTCTTGGTTGTCCCAAAAACCGTGTGGATGCTGAGATAATGCTAAAAAAACTGCAGGATGCAGGATGTGAAATTACCCCCGAGGAGGCCGAGGCCGACGTTATAATCGTCAACACCTGCGGTTTTATCGAGGATGCCAAGGCCGAGGCCATTGAAAATATTTTGGAGGCCGCAAACTATAAAAAGGACGGCAAGTGTAAGGCGCTTATCGTTACGGGCTGCCTTGCCGAGCGTTACCGCGACGAGATAAAGGAGCAACTGCCCGAGGTCGACGTTACGGTGGGATTGGCAGGAAACAACGATATTGTCGAGATAGTCCAAAAGGCTTATGAGGGCAGTTTTTCTAACCGATACGGTAAAAAAGAGGACCTCATTATCGACGGTGACCGACTTTTGACCACACCGCCCTACACGGCCTATGTTAAAATAGCCGAGGGCTGTGACAACTGTTGCACCTACTGTGCGATTCCGAAGATCCGCGGCCGTTTCAGAAGCCGACAAATGGTCGACATACTTTTTGAGATAGGTAACCTTGTCGAGCAGGGCGTAAAAGAGGTGATTCTTGTCGCACAGGACACCACACGTTACGGTGAGGATATTTACGGTACACCGCAGTTGACCGTTCTGCTTAAAAACATTTGCAAGATAGAAGACCTTAAATGGGTCAGAATGCTTTATACATACCCCGAACGCATTTCGGACGAATTGCTCGACCTTATGGCGAGTGAGGAAAAAATCGTAAACTATCTTGACATTCCGTTACAGCATTGCGACGGCACCGTTTTGAAGCGAATGAACCGCCGCGGTGACCGCGAAACGCTGGAGGCGCTTATAAACAAGATAAGAACCAAGATTCCCGATATAACGCTTCGTACCACGTTGATCACGGGATTCCCCGGGGAGACGGAAGAGCAGTTTGAATCACTGTGCGATTTTGTCAAGGAAATGCGCTTTGACCGACTTGGTTGCTTTGCCTATTCCGAGGAGGAGGACACGGTTGCCGCGACCTATGAAGACCAAATCGAGCAGCAGACCCGTGTTGACCGTGCCGAAATCATTATGAACGATCAGTTGCTGATTTCAAGTGAGAAAAATACCGAAAAATACGGCACAGTTCAAGAGGTTTTGATCGAAGGCTACGATGATTATATCAAGTGTTATTTCGGACGTACACGTGCTGACGCACCCGAAATCGACGGCAAGGTGTTCTTTACGGTTACCGAGCCGCAGGTCATCGGTACCTTTGTTAAGGTCAGAATAAACGATTCGCTCGAGTATGATCTGCTCGGTGAAATGGAAGAAGAAGGAGAATAAAAATGAATTTACCTAACCGACTTACAGTAATGAGAATTATTATGACCCCGCTTTTTATGGCGGCAATGATGATTGAGTTTCCTCATCATTATCTTGTGGCATTGGTGCTTTTTATAGTGGCCTCGTTGACCGATATGCTCGACGGCAAAATTGCAAGAGCCAGAAATCTTGTCACCAATTTCGGCAAGTTTTTAGATCCATTAGCCGACAAAATGCTGACCACCTCGGCCTTCCTCGGCTTCTTGGCCAAAGGCTTCGGTTTCGGTATCGTCTGGGTGCTGTTCATCGTGCTTTTCCGCGAGTTTATGATAGCATCCCTTCGTTTGGTTGCCGTTTCTTCCGAAAATAAAAAGGTAATTCCTGCCAATATGTGGGGTAAGGTCAAGACGGTCACCCAGATGGCCGCCATCATCATCGGCCTTGCTGTTATGTACGTTGGAGGACTTGTTTCGTCGGAGGCCGTCAATAACATTCTTATGCTTGTGTTCAATATCGTTCTGTGGGTATCGACCGTTGTCGCCGTTATCTCGGGTGCTATTTATATGAAGGACAGTTTTGAGTTTATTGATCCGTCGAAATAATTATTTGATTTTTTGAAGTGCTGAGCATCGTTATAGCGTTTCTTGGTATCACGTTATATATGACGGCCTTCGTTTGGTTAAATAAATTGGTTGAAAAATTACAGTAGACTTTTTGAAAAACAGTGCTATAATATAATAAAACAAACAATTATCAGCTTTGAGCAGGATAAGTAACCGTATTTTCGGCACAACAGGGACGAAGCCGCACCGACTGAAACGGCTTTGGGTGTTCACGTACGGCGAATGCACCTGTGAGCTTGTGAGGGGAAATTAAGTATCCTCACACGGAGTCGGCCACGTTACAGGTCTTTTGAGTGACAAGTGGGAGTGGAACCGCGTATTTTACGCCTCCGACGGCATATTGCCGTCGGAGGCTTTTTTAGCACCTGTACAGAGACTATATCAATTTCGCAAACCGACAAAGATTCTTCGTCACTTCGTTCCTCAGAATGACAAATTGATTTCAGGTCTGTCATTCTGAACGAAGTGAAGAATCTTAAAACCTAAATGTTAAAAAAGGAGAATTGCTTTGTTCAAACGGATAAGAGAGGATATTGCCGCGGTCAAGGAACGCGACCCTGCAGCAAGAAATTCTTTGGAAATATTCTTTTTGTACCCCGGTGTCAGAGCGATAAGAATGCATCGCGCGGCACATTGGTTTTATAAGCATAATATGAAATTTATTGCGCGGTGGATATCGCAGGATGCCGCGAGAAAGACCGGTATCGAGATTCACCCCGGTGCCACCATCGGCCGCCGTCTTGTCATTGACCACGGTCACGGTGTCGTTATCGGTGAGACCGCCGAGATAGGCGACGACGTACTGATTTATCAGGGCGTAACCTTAGGCGGTACGGGTAAGGATGTCGGCAAACGTCACCCCACCATCGGCAACAACGTTATGGTGTGCAGCGGCGCCAAGGTCTTGGGCCCCTTTAAGGTCGGTGACAATTCCAGAATTGCCGCGGGTGCCGTCGTTTTGGAGGAGGTTCCGCCCAACTCCACGGTGGTCGGCATTCCTGCCAAGGTCGTCCGTCAGGACGGACAGAGAATTGCACCTTTGGACCAGATACACATTCCCGACCCCGTTGCACAGCAACTCAACGAGCTTAGTGAGCGTATCAACCGACTGACCGAAAAGTTGGATGAAATATCAAAGAAATAAACTAAAGATAAGATTCTTCGTCACTTCGTTCCTTAGAATAACTGAGTAAAATATAAAAGATTCTTCGCGTTGCTCAGAATGACAAGCTAAACTCCGCGCTGTCATCCTGAGGGAGTGATAACGACCGAAGGATCTTTTGCGAGAAACAAAGGAGAAAAAATTATGAAAATCTATAACACACTCACCAGAACAAAAGACGAACTTAAACCGGTCGAAGAGGGCAAGGTCAAAATTTATGCCTGCGGCCCGACCGTTTACAACTTTATCCATATCGGCAACGCACGTCCTTTGTGCGTTTTCGACGTGCTTCGCCGTTACTTGGAGTGGCGCGGTTTCGACGTAAACTTCGTACAGAACTTTACCGATATCGACGATAAGCTCATCAAAAAGGCCAACGAGGAGGGCATCACCGTCCCCGAGGTTGCCGACCGCTATATCAAGGAGTTCTGGACCGATTCCGAAGGCCTTAACATCCGCAAGGCCACCGTTCATCCCAAGGCTACCGAAAATATTGATGCTATTATCGGCATTATTTCGTCCCTTGTCGAAAAAGGTTTTGCCTATCCGTCGGCAGGTGACGTTTATTTCCGCGCCAAAAAGTTCGACGAATATGGTAAGCTTTCTCATCAACCGCTTGACGAGTTGGCCGAGGGCGCTTCCAACCGTGTTGACGGCGGCGCCGACGTAAAGGAAGACCCGATGGACTTCTGTCTGTGGAAGGGCGCCAAAGAGGGCGAGCCTTATTGGGAGTCACCGTGGGGCAACGGCCGTCCCGGATGGCACATTGAGTGCTCGGCTATGGCCGGCCGTTACTTAGGTAAGACCATCGACATTCATTGCGGCGGTCAGGACCTTATCTTCCCTCACCACGAAAATGAAATTGCTCAGTCCGAGTGCGCCAACGGTTGCGATTTTGCACATTATTGGATGCACAACGGCTATATCAACGTTGACAACCGCAAAATGTCCAAATCGCTCAACAACTTCTTTACTGTCCGTGAGGTTGCCGAAAGGTTCGGTTACGAGCCCGTGCGTTACATTATGATCGCATCGCATTATCGCAGTCCCATCAATTACAGCGTTGACATTATCGAGCAGGCACAGTCCTCTCTGGACCGACTTTATAAGTGCCGTGAGGGACTTGAGTTTGCCATTTCTCACGCTGTTGACGGCGGTGAGGCACCCAAATTCCTCGAAACCTATAAGCAGCAGTTTGTCGAGGCGATGGACGACGACCTTAATACCGCCGATGCTTTGGGCGCTGTATTTATGATGGTACGTGACATCAACAAGGCGGTTGCCGACAAGGCGGGAAAAACCGCTCTTGAAGCCTGCCTTAAAGCCTTTAACGAGCTTTGCGGCGTTTTGGGTCTGCTTTATCAGAAGAAGGACGATTCACTCGATGCCGAGGTTGAGGAGCTTATCGCACAGCGTACCGCCGCAAGAAAGGCCAAAGACTTCAAAAAGGCCGACGAGATACGCGACAAGCTGAATGAAATGGGTATTATTCTTGAAGATACCCGCGAAGGCGTTAAGTGGAGCCGCAAGTAATGAACGGTGTGTCGGTTGAACCGTTGGGCAAATTCAAAATTGCCGTAAGTGATGACCATACCTTTGGTACTGATGCCGTTTTGTTGGCCGATTTTGCGGGTCGACACCGTGTAAATACGGCGTGTGACCTCGGAACGGGTTGCGGAATCATTCCGTTGTTGCTTTTGAAAAATGGGACGGCCGACAGGGTGACGGGTGTTGAGATTCAGTCGGCCGCGGCCGAAATTGCCCGAAAAAACGCGGAACTTAATAATATAAAAGATAATTTTGCGGTTTTAAACTGCGATATGAAGGAAATCAAGGCCAACGCACCGTCAGGTGCGTTTGACCTTGTCACCTGCAATCCGCCGTACAAGGTTGCAGGCGGCGGAAGTCAGAATCTGAGCGAGGCGCAGCGCATTGCCCGTCACGAGATCAAGTGCGTTTTTGCCGACGTTGTGGCGGCCGCAAAGCATTTGCTTAAATTCGGCGGATTTTTGTGTGTTTGCCACCGCCCCGAGCGTCTTGCCGATATTTTTTGTGAGATGAGGGCGCAAAACATCGAGCCTAAGGTTCTGCGCGAGGTTATTCAACGCGAGGGCAAAGAGCCGTGGCTTGTGTTGGTCGAGGGCAAGGTCGGTGCCAAAAGCGGAATGACGGTTTTACCGCCGCTTTATGTCGAAAAGGACGGGCAACTGACCGACGAAATGATTAAAATTTACGGCGACTACAAAGAGGGTCACGGCCGTAAAATCTGAAAGGATAATGTATGGCTGGAAAATTATACGTTGTCGGCACACCGATAGGCAATTTGGGGGATATGTCACCGAGAGCCGTTGAAACGTTGGAGTCGGTCGATTTCATTGCCGCTGAGGACACCCGTGTGACGGTGAAGTTACTCAATTATCTGGGAATAAAAAAACCGATGGTAAGCTATCATGAGCATAATAAGGCTTCGCGCCACGAATCGATTGCCGACCGAATAGCTCTGGGCGAGACCTGTGCCTTGGTCACCGATGCGGGAATGCCTGCCATTTCCGACCCCGGTGAGGATTTGGTAAGATACTGCCGAGAACGGGAACTCCCCGTTGAATCGGTGCCCGGCCCGAGTGCCCTTATTACGGCACTAAGCATATCGGGAATGCCGTCCAAGCGGTTCAGCTTTGAGGGCTTTTTGTCCGTAGATAAAAAGGAACGCGAACAGCATCTGGACGAACTTCGCAACGATACGCATACCCTCATTTTTTATGAAGCGCCCCACAAATTAACGGGAACCTTGCGCGATATGTTGAAGTTTTTGGGTGACCGTAAAATTGCTTTGGTCAAGGAGTTGACCAAACTGCACGAAAACTGCGAACTGACCACACTTTCGGGCGCCGTCGAAAAATATTCGGCAGACCAGCCGCGCGGCGAGTTTGTTATCATTGTTTCGGGCGTCGAAAAAACCGATACACAGAAAGAGTATACGTTAGAGGATGCCGTCGAAATGGCCAAAGGCTTTATTTCGGACGGAATGTCACCCACCGCCGCCGCCAAAAGTGCCGCGGGTCTGACGGGTGTGCGTCGCAACGAAATATATAAAAACTTGATTTGAGGTGAAATAGATGAACATAGTAAAGCATACGGATAATGAATACGGATTTCCGTTCATTGCTATGGAATCCGACGGTTTGGGTGAAAAGCCCGCGCTTATAATCCAACTGCACGGAGCAGGGGAACGCGCCTTCGGCGGAAAAGACCTTGATAAGGTGCTTATCCACGGATTCCCCGATATTGTCAACGACCAAAACCTTAAAAATGCGGTTTTGGTGCTTCCTCAATGTCCACCCACCACGTTTTGGGTGGCAAAGATCGAGAGTATCAAAGCATTTATCGACCGTGTTGTTGAGCTCTACGGTGCCGACACCGACCGTATTTATATCTGCGGACTTTCGATGGGCGGTTACGGAACGTGGTATACGGCGATGGCATATCCAAATCTTTTTGCCGCCGCGGCGCCCTGTTGCGGAGGCGGTATGGCATGGAATTCGGGTGTTTTGAAAATGCCGATATGGGCGTTCCACGGACTTGACGATACCACCGTTGACCCGTTCCATACCAAGGAAATGGCTTCAAGGTTAGAGGGTAAGAACCCCAACTTCAAATGCACTCTGTACGAAGGTGTTGCTCACAACTCGTGGAAATATGCCTTCTCGGAAGAATTGCTTGAATGGTTACTCCAACAGCATAAATGATTGTTTATATCATAATTTTATCGTTTTTATAAAAAAGTGTTGCAAAATTTATAAATATAGCATATAATAATAACAACAGAGTTGCCTGAAGTTTTAGAGATAAAACTTTGGGGACCAAGCTGAGTCTTAGTACTCAGCTTTTTTACTTTGAGGAGAAATATTATGAACTTAAAGAATCCACTGACTTTTGAAGAACAAATCGAAAAACTTGAAAGTCACGGAATGCAAATTTTAGATAAAGAAAAAGCAAAAAAGTTATTGACCGAAATAAATTATTACCGATTTACGGGTTGCGCATTGCAGTACAGAAAGAATCCTGATGAAAGCGGTTATAAAGATGGGGTTACTTTCGATACAGTTTATAATATTTATTTGTTTGATGAGCAAATTAGAAACATTTTAAGAAAATATATAGAAAGAGCCGAGGTATACTATCGAACGATAATTTCATATCATTTTTCTATGGCAAAATGTATAGAGCCGCCTTATGATCAGCACTATAACGAGAATAACTTCTTTAATAAAAAGGGTTATAACGAAGTTATGGAAAGTTTTAAAAAAGAAAAGAGTTATTATAGAGACAGTTTGATAGTGAAACACCATAAACAGAAATATAATAATAAAATGCCAATGTGGGTAATTGTGGAATTGATGTCGTTGTCAAACATTTCTAAATTATATAATTCGATGTATACATCTGAAAAGACAACCATAGCGACGAGTGCCGGAACGGGCGTTGAGAAGCTTGAGAATCATTTACATTGTTTGTCTGTTTTGCGAAATAAATGTGCCCATGCGGCACGTTTATATAATACTGAGTTCAACCCTCCTGCAAAATTTAGCAAAAGCTTTTTTAGGAAATACCCGGAAATAAAAAACAACACACTCTATGCGTATATGTTGGTACTACTCAAACGATTGCCGGATAAGCAAATGAAAAAAGCTTTGGTTAGAGACATTTGTAAGTTGATAGACACTTTTAAAGAATCGATAGAATTATCAAAAATAGGTTTCCCTGAAAACTTTGAACAAATTCTAAAAAAAGAAATATAACGCAAAAAGGACATAATCTTTGAATTATGTCCTTTTTTATATTGACAAAACAGTCTGAAGTGTTATCCTAGTGGTAGTGTAATCCAAAGCGAGGCGAAATAATTGGAGAGCGATGCTAAAAAAATATCGTTGCAATACGGCGACGCGTTACTGTCGTTTTACAACATAAAAACGGCACATAAGGGCGAGGGCAAAATGCTTTGGCATTCCCACCGTTACTACGAACTGCATATTTTAAAGGTCGGCGGTATAAAATACCGCTTCAGAGATGGGGAAATCGACCTCAAATCGGGGGAAATGCTGATAATTCCGCCTAACGTCGACCATTTTTCCCATATAAACCGTGACAGTTGTGAGTTTGTCGTGGTGTCGATGTCGCTTGAATATGTCGACAGTGACCAGAAGTTTTATTCGGTGTTCGAAAATGCATTGAACAGTCACGCCTTAAAGCCTGTGGATTTCAAGTTGAGCGATGTTTACGTGTTGGAAATGTCCGAACTTTACCAATCGGTTTTGGGTGTGTTAAGGTTAAAACACACCGCCGCCGCGTTTATCGACCGACTTATGTCTTCTTTGTTGAGCAACAACAATCCTCAAATCGCGTCGGGTAAGGCTTCGGCAGTATTGATAGATACGCTGGTTAATATCGATGGTGTAACCATTGACGATATTGCCGCCGCAACAAATTATTCCAAGCGGCATATAACAAGGCTTATAAAAAAGACCTACGGAAAGACGCTTTCTGAAATACGTCGAAAGAGGATAAGGTGACACGAATAGTCCGAACCTGCCTCAAAGCGGCATATTCCAGCGCTTTTTGCCCTTTTTTCTTTGGTGGGCGATAGCCCACCTGCAGAAAAGAAGAACAAAAATCACTTGAAATCTTCTCTCTTTGAGGTCAAAG
>JAGBXM010000071.1 GCA_017629275.1 Clostridia bacterium | reverse complement strand
GCCGAAAATGTTAAGAGCCTGAGAAGCTACGCAACGTGCCGATACGTGGAAAACGGAAGGCAACAGCTCACCGGCGATCTTATACATATTGGGGATCATCAGAAGAAGACCCTGAGATGCGGTGTAGGTGGTGGTGAGGGCACCTGCGTTCAACGAACCGTGAACGGTACCTGCAGCACCTGCTTCAGACTGCATTTCGGAAACTTTAACGGTGGTTCCGAAAATGTTCTTGAGGCCCTGAGCCGACCACATATCAACATAGTCTGCCATCGGGCTGGACGGTGTAATAGGATAAATACCTGCTACTTCGGTAAACGCATAGGATACGTGAGCAGCGGCATTGTTACCGTCCATGGTTTTCATTTTTCTTGCCATGGGAAATTTCCTCCTTATGTGAATTAACTTTGACAAAATGTAATGGTATAGGCAGACAAGAAAGCCTACTTGTCCGCGTACACACTAATAATAACACTTTTTTACCGACAAGTAAATAGTAAAGTTTAAAAAAATCGTTATTTTTTTCACAAATTTTATGGTAAAAATGCAATAATCTAACTGTTTTGGGCAGAATTCTCGTTTTTGTCACCGCTTGACAGTTCTTTAAGCACCTTAACAGTGATGGGGACCGCCATTATGAGTGCAATGATATCGGCAACGGGCTGTGCCAATAGAACACCGTCTAGACCGAAAATAAGCGGCAGTATCAGAACTGCAGGGATAAAGGACAATCCGTTTCTGGAAACCGATAATACCGTTGCACTAACGACACGTCCCATAGTCTGAAGCATCATATTGCCCATAACCACCCACGACATTACGGGAAAGGTTATTATCTGCCAACGCATTGCACTAGTTCCGATCTCGAGTGCAATGGGGTCGTTGTCTCGGAAGATGGCAACGATATCACCCGACAGAATATATGCAGGGACGGCAACGACGAAAATAAATACGACCGCCACCTTGACACAGAACCAAAAGGATTTCGTCACACGCTTATAAAGACCTGCGCCGTAATTGAAGCCGCAAACGGGTTGGAAGCCCTGACCAAAGCCGATAAGGGTCGATGCGGCAAACATCATTATTCTCGAAACCACCGTCATTGCGGCAACCGCAGAGGTCGCGGCCGAAGCTATATCGGGATAGGCCAGTGCACCGTAAATTCCCGCCATATTGTTGAGACAGGCCGTCGACACACTGTTAAGACCCTGACGTCCCAACGACGGCAGACCGCCGCGGCATATCTCACCAACCGTGGATTTATTAAACCGAACATTTTTAAGGCGTATCTTGATACAGTCACTCCGTTCGGTACCTATAAGCAAAAGAATAAGACTTACAATCTGACCGATAACGGTAGCCAACGCGGCACCGATGACCTCCATATCCCATTTAAGGATAAACAGAGCATCAAGTCCGACGTTCAGCACCGCACCTGCCGAAATTCCAAGCATTGC
This sequence comes from Clostridia bacterium, assembly GCA_017629275.1. Taxonomy (GTDB): domain Bacteria; phylum Bacillota; class Clostridia; order Oscillospirales; family Acutalibacteraceae; genus UMGS172. The sequence continues at coordinate 28,400 of JAGBXM010000071.1, read as the reverse complement.
ATAGGTGGCATTGCCCTGAAAACGGATCTGATTATTTAACACCAATGAGGCCATCGTGATGGGTGCGCCTATCAGTATTATCCTCATATACTGGACGGTATAATCAAGAAAATCCTTATTTGCACCAAGTAAAACGGCCAAAGGCTCGGCAAATATCTGACCCAATACAAGCAAGACGCCGCCCGTGATAACGGCATACCAAAAGCCCGACGAAGCTATCCTTTCGGCCGACTTTACGTCGTGCTTACCCAAAGCACGCGACACAAAATTACCCGAGCCATGTCCGAAAAAGAAACCGAAGGCCTGGATAACCGCCATCAAAGACATTACGACACCGACCGCCGCCTGGGCTCTTGTCTGCATAACAGCCTGAACAGCTCCGACCTCACCCATACCTATCTTACCGACAAAATAGGTGTCGGCCATATTGTAAAAGGTGGTGACCAGCATACTGATTATGGTCGGTATCGCCAGCTTCATAATCAGCTTTTCAACCGGCTCGGTTGTCATTTTAACAAACTTTTCATCGGCCATATTTTTTACTTCCCTTAAACTTATTCCGCATCCTCGAGCTCGGCGCCAAGACGCTCCCACTCGGTCATCAGTTCTTCCAATTTCCTGTTAAGTTCATCGGCTTCGGCCGACAACTCAGCAACTCTCTTGTAGTCCGAAATAACCTCTTCGGACAAAAGCAGAACATTGACCTCATCTAACTTAGCCTCGGTCTCGCCTATCTCCTGCTCACACTTCGAAAAGGCGGTTTTGAGTTTTCTGAGCCTTGCCGCCTCTTCCTTTTTGCGAAGGTATTCGTTTTTATTTTCGGATACCTTTTTCTCCTGCTTCGGTGCGTCGACAGCCTCGCGCACCTCTAAATATTTATCGTAGTTACCGTCCAATTTTTTCACGGTACCGTTTTCAAAATAAACAATGGACGAAGCAAGTCGGTTGATAAGATAACGGTCGTGCGACACGCAGACCAAAGTTCCATCAAATCCGTCAAGCGCCTCCTCCAACACCTCACGCGACTCGAGGTCCAAATGGTTGGTCGGCTCGTCGAGTAAAAGCAGATTATTGTGCTTTAGCATCAGTCGGCACAGCGCCACCCTTGCCCTCTCGCCGCCCGAAAGGTTTTCAATTTTTTCAAAAACCTCCTCCCCTTTAAAAAGGAAGAGTGCCAATGCACTTCTCAAGGCGGTGTCACCCATTGTGGGGTAATCGTCGCGAAGCTGTTGAAAAACCGTTTTATTCAAATCAAGATCGCGTTGATGCTGATCGAAATATCCGACCGAAACACCGACTCCGTACTCGGTTTCGGTCTTGTCCAAAAACTGCCTTAAAAGGGTGGTTTTACCGCAACCGTTAGGGCCGATTATAAAGATTCTGTCACCGCGTCTGACTTGGAGCGACACGTTATTATAAAGATTCCGCCCGTCAAAGGTCTTTGAAAGATTCTCTGCCGACAAAACGGTGTCGCCGCTTCTGACCGCCGCACTAAAAGACAGGCTCATCCCCTCACGCTCGGCATCGGGAATCTCGAGTCCGTCAAGTAAACGGTCGATCTGCTTTTGCTTACTTTCGGCCGTTTTTATGTTCTTTTCACGGTTCCAACGGCGCTGTTGTTCAATAATTTTTTCAATACGCGAGACCTCGCGCATAGTGTTATCGTAGTTGCGTTGAACGGTCAGCTTCCGCTCCTCGCGCACCCTCTGATATTTGGTGTAATTGCCGTCGCAACAGTATAATTTATGATTATCCATCTCAAAAATACGGTTGGCAACACGGTCAAGAAAGAACCGGTCGTGCGAGATTATAATGACCGCCTTTTTGCAGGCGCGGATATATCCGTCGAGCCATTCAATGGCATCAATATCAAGGTGGTTGGTCGGCTCGTCGAGTAAAATCACGTCGGGTGCCGACAAAAGCAACTTGCAAAGCTCGATTTTAGAACGCTGACCGCCCGAAAGCTGAGGAACCGTCAACAACTGCTCCTCCTCCGAAAAGCCCAGACCCGACAAGGCCGATCTGGTTTTGGAACGGTAAGTAAGTCCTCCCATCGACTCGAACTTTTCACGCAACGAATGATGATATTCAATAAGCTCGTTGCTTTGGTCGGTTTCAAGCCGCAAGGTCACGTCGGACAGTTCATCCTCCAACTTTATAAGTTCGTCAAAAACCGACAGAGCTTCGTGGTAGGCCGTCCTTTGCGAACCTTGACAGGCGTGCTGATTAAGTACACCGACCGTGATACCGCTTTTGCGTACCACACCGCCGGTATCGGGCAGTTCTTCGCCCGAAATTATGCGAAAAAGAGTGGTCTTACCGCAACCGTTACCGCCGATAAGACCAACAATATCATCGGGCTCGATGTCGAACCCGATGTTCTCAAACAATAAATTGTCACCGAAGGACTTGGACAGTCCGCTGACACTTAAAAGCATTTTCTACTCCAAAAAAATAATACAGTCCGTTACAGAAGGTCGGCTATATCAAGCACCAACCGTTCGGTCTTTTCCCAACCGAGACAAGGGTCGGTGATGGATTTACCGTAAACACCCTCACCTATTTTTTGACAACCGTCCTCAAGATAGCTCTCGATCATAAAGCCCTTGACGAGACTCTTAATGTCGTCCGAATGACGGCAACTGTGAAGAACCTCTTTGCAGATACGAATCTGCTCGAGATACTGTTTACCCGAATTGGAATGGTTGGTATCCACGATAAGGCCCATATTGTTAAGACCTCGTGCGGAATATTCCTCATAAAGATTGATAAGGTCCTCATAATGATAGTTCGGGTGTGAACGGCCCTTACTGTCGACCGATCCGCGCAAAATGGCGTGGGTCAAGGGGTTGCCGTCGGTCGTAACCTCCCATCCGCGCGAAATAAAGGTCTGCGGATGCTGTGCGGCGGTAATGGAATTAAGCATAACCGAAATATCACCGCTGGTGGGGTTCTTCATACCGACGGGAATCTCAATACCGCTGGCAACAAGACGATGCTGTTGATTTTCAACCGAACGCGCACCGACCGCAACGTAGGACAAAACGTCGGACAGATAGTAATAGTTATCGGGATAAAGCATTTCATCGGCACTCGAAAGACCGGTATCGGTAATAGCCTTGATATGTAAATGACGGATAGCCATAAGACCTTTTATCATATCGGGCTTTTCATTGGGGTTGGGCTGATGCACCATGCCCTTATAGCCGTCACCCGTCGTTCTCGGCTTGTTGGTATAGATTCTCGGAATCATCAGAAGCTTGTCCCTTACCTGCTCCTGCAGACGGGCAAGACGGTGGATATATTCAATAACGGGTTCCTCCGAATCGGCCGAGCAGGGACCGATGACCAGAATCATCCTGTTATCCTTTCCCTCAAAAACACGTGCCACCTCTCGGTCTCTTTGTGCCTTGGCCAAAGCGGCCGCCGAAGACAACGGAAGCTCCTTTATTATTTCGCAAGGCTGAGGCAACGCTCTTTCATTTATAACTGCCATAACGTATATTCTCCCTTTGGCAACGGATAAATCTCTTTGTATCTGTATATTTTATCACAGCATTTTCGTAATTTAAAGTGTTTTATGCAAAATCAGTAAAATTTATATGAAAATTTAAGTTTAATTCGTATTTTTATGCACTTCTTACTATATTTGCAAAACCGGACGCTCATTAAGTTTACAAATAGTTAATTGAAATTGTAAAATAAATGTGTTAAAATGTGTTTTGTAGCACACATATTTAGCAACTATTTTCTGATAATTTGATTTAAGGTGAAAAAAATGAGTTTTAAAAGTTCTGCCAAAAGTTTCGGCGGCAGTATATGGAACGGCACCAAAAAAACCTTCCGATACTTAGACAACCGCCCGTGGCTTTTCAGTACCGTTATCGGTCTTATGCTGAATTTTATAATTGAATGCCTGCACCGTCACTCTTTATGGGAAGGTATTCTGCACGTCGTCAAAAGTCCGTTGCCGTTTTTGTTCAACGCTTTGGTCATCGCAACAACAATGGCCATTTGCTCGATTTTTAAGAAAAAACACTTTCTCTGGCTTTTTGCTTCGACGGTATTTTTAGGATTCGGCATTGCCAACTGCGTATTGCTGTTACTTCGTATCACGCCGCTTGAATGGGCCGACCTGCAGGTCGTTAAAATAAGTCTTATCACGAAATATCTCAATTATTTTGAGATTGCGCTTATCGTTATCGTCATTGTTGCCGCCCTGGCTGGTCTGGTGGTATTCTTCGTTAAATCCCCAAAATCCAAAATAAACTATTTAAGGGAAGGTATAACCATCGGTGTATTTATTGCCGTCCTGGCAGCCTCGCTTTTGACCTTCCGTGCTACCGACGTTCTGTTGTCCAAGCACACCAAAAACCTTGCCAATGCTTATAAACAGTACGGCTTCAACTACTGCTTTTTGTGCAGTATGTTTGACCTCGGTATAGACGAGCCCCCAAAATACACCCAATCCGACATTGATGCCATAACCTCAAGGCTTGATAATGCAGCGGCAATGAATACCGACCGCGAGGATCAGAACGCTTTGGTGCAGAACAACACAAAGTCGCCCAACGTTATTTTCTTGCAACTTGAGACCTTCTTCGATGTCAACCATCTGTCGACCGTCGAGTTTTCAGAGGATCCCATCCCCAATTTCACCGAACTTCAAAACAAATTTTCGTCCGGCTATTTAGGGGTACCCTCCATCGGCGCAGGTACCGCCAACACCGAGTTTGAAATAATTTCGGGTATGTCGTTGGAGCATTTCGGTATGGGCGAATATCCTTATAAGACCATTTTGCAGACCGACGCCGCCGAAAGTATCTGCTATAACCTTAAAAATCACGGTTATACCAGCCACGCCATTCACAACAACACCGCTGTGTTCTATGACCGAAACATCGTTTTTTCAAACCTCGGTTTCAATACCTTTACGTCACTCGAATATATGCAGGACGTTGACTACACCGTCAAGGGTTGGGCCAAGGACAACGTACTGATCGGTTGTATCAATGACTGTCTTAACTCGACCGACGGTTCGGATATGGTCTACACCGTTACGGTTCAGGCACACGGAAAATATCCTTCGGATTATGAGGGTGAGCTTCCCATTTCGGTTACCGGCTTCTCGGAAAATGATGCCATCCGCCGCGAATTCGAATATTATGTAAACCAACTTCACGAGGTCGACCGATTTGTAGCCGACCTGCTCACTTCTTTACAAGAACGCGGTGAACGTACCGTTGTGGTTATGTACGGTGACCACCTGCCGAGCTTTGAGATCAATGCCGAGGACCTTGAAGGCGGCAACCTTTTTGCCACCGAATACGTCATTTGGGACAACTTCGGACTTCACAAGGAAAACGGCAATATCGAAGCCTATCAGTTAGGCGCTCATATGATGGAACTTATCGGTTTTGACGACGGTGTTCTCACCAAGCTTCATCAGAATTTCAAAAACGGCGAACAGTATTTAGAGTGGCTCGAAACACTTGAATACGATATGCTTTACGGCGAGAAATACGCTTTGGGCGGCAAGGACAATTATCCTTATCAGACCACCGATCTTAAAATGGGTGTCAAGGACGTCACTATTTCCGACGTTGATTTAAATGCCGACGGTACCGTCACGGTCAAGGGCGAAAACTTTACCGATTACAGCCGCATCATCTTAAACGACACCACTTTGAGCACCGTACTTGTCGATAACTTCACGCTCACCACCGAAAAGGATGTAAAACTTACAACGGGTGATCACTTAGCCGTCATTCAGGTCGATAACTCGGGCAATGCTTTAAGCAGCAGTAAGTACTATCTCATTGGCGGAACCGAGGACAAACCCACCGTCACGGTCGGTAAAGATAATATCATCTACCGTACACGCGGCTTCAAACTGTCAACCGCCATCGCCATTATTGTGTCAAGTATTGCCGTCATCGCTTTGTCGACCACCGTTATCACGGTAATACGACACAAGAAAGAAAAAGCCAAAGCCGACACCGAAAACAATTCAAAATCCTTATAAAAAATACATCCCAAAAGGAGTATAAAATGCGGTATATTGATGAAAAATTCAAAGACTGTGACCCACGTGAGACGGTCGAAAAAATCATAGGGCTTTTAAAGAAGATCGACATTGAACCGGAAGAAAAATGGCACGAATCGGGTGTCGAAAATTGCTTCAGTCTGACCGTTTCGGCCAACGGCGGTATTCCTTCCTCAAACGGCAAAGGGGTTACCAAAGAACTTGCCCGTGCCAGCGCCTACGGTGAATTCATCGAGCGTCTGCAGGGCGGTCTGTTCTTCTATAAATTTCAGTCGCTCGTACGCGAAGAGTCGATGAACATCCACGCCTTCGCACCAGACGCCAAATATATGACGGTCGAAGAATTATTTGAAAATGCCGAGTGGGTCGACCTTGTTGTGGAAAGCTGTAACAGTCCCGTTGTCGACCGCGATACGGTCGCCGAATACTGCAAGGTCTATTCTCTGTCAAGCGACGGCAGGATATTGGCCGTTCCGTTTTACAGTGTCTTTGAAAAAAAATCGGTCTATCTTCCCATAAATTTCGTCGATCAGATATATGCCACCAACGGTTGCTGTGTCGGTAATACCAAAGAAGAGGCCTGGGTTCACGCGCTTTCCGAAATGATGGAGCGTCACGCCAATCTCAAAATGCTCAAAAGTGGCGGCTCAGCACCCAAAATTCCCGACGAAAAAATCCAACAGTTCCCCGTTGTTTCCAAAATTATCAACGACATTCGCAAAAGCGGTGAATTTGACGTCGATATTTTCGATTATTCCATCGGCAACGGTTTTCCCGTTGTTTCAACACGAATAATCAATAAACAGAATCAGAATTACCGTGTCAACGTTGCCGCCGACCCCGTGTTTGAGATCGCTTTGCAACGCACCCTGACCGAATTGATGCAGGGTAAGAATATTTACAATTTCACGGCAGGTCACGGCGGTAAGATACTGAATAAGGTTTCGGATTTCTCCGTTGCAAGTAACATTTTGAATCAGCTTGAAACGGGCAACGGTATGCACACCGTCGACTTTTTTGCCAACGAACTGACCTGTGACCGTAAGCCTTGCGAATTTGCCGATAACAGTAACAAAAACAACAAAGAACTGCTCCAATATATGTTGGGACTTTATAAGCAATTAAACCGCCCCGTATACGTCAGAAACTTTTCATATTTAGGGTTCCCCTGCTACCGTTTTGTTGTACCGGGTTTTTCGGAGGCTTTGTCGATCAAGCTGTGCGATCCCATCCCCGAATATGCCGTAGCAGACGAGGCCGCAACCACTATGCGCAATCCGAAAGCGGCCGACGAATTTGCACTCTCAATGTTACTTAACTACAGCAAAATGATACGTAATCATTTCGGCCGCTATCTGCATTTTAACCGCATTTCGGGTGTTCCGATAACCTCTAAACACAACCTTTTACTTTGTTGCGTTACCCGTGCCTATGCGGCCTACCGTTTAGGTCAGTTTGAGAATGCCGAAAAGTACTTGAAAGCCTATCTTGATTCGGCATCTTCCGATAAGACATTGGTACGCTACTTTGAGGCGGTCAACCAGTATCTTGAATTCAAACAAAATAAAGTGCCGGATGAAAAGATACGTGTTGTACTCAACAAGTTTTTTGATACTGCCTCGGTTAAACGACTCTATGATGCGCTTGACAGCGGCAGGACTCCTTACGACGAATTCCTTTTGGAATGCGACTATAAAAGTTGTGAAAACTGTCGGTACCGTGAGGATTGTCTCTTTGAAAAATGTCAACGTATGAATGCGGCGGCAGGTGAAGTCTATAAAACGTTTATCCACGGACAGATATTTTCGGAATTTGAAATTTAAAACTTAATGCAAAGCAAAAGCAGTCTTACCGACCTCAGTAAGACTGCTTTTTAGTTTGAATTCATCCGACAAATATCTCGGCTAATTTTTCCCTGTTTTGCTTTACAAAATCGTAGAACCTCCGACCCACAATATCCTCTGACATTTCATTGAGCAATCGGTTATCAACCTTTTGATTACTAAGGTCGCAATAAACCGTATGATACGGCTCACAGTTTGATTCAACCAACAACACGATGCTGTTTTCAAAGTCGTTTATAAAAGAATCAGAGTCTATATCCAACACTTTTTTAACGCTATCCATCATATCATATTTAACTTTGTAAGCGTAAGAACTTATCCGATTTTTTAATTTAAAATTATGAAAACACAGCATTTCGGAAGTGTCCTTTTTAAAGCCGACCGTAATCTTCAGCCTCGCAGAATACTCGGGACGGTTATAGCGTTCCCTGCCCCGTGCTTCAAGTTCATCTTGAAAAATCAGCACAGGCTCGGCCACCGATTCTTTTATATAATCAACGGCACCGCCTTCATAACAAAATTCTTCAGTATGGTCTGTTTCTTTATCATACAAACGGAATTTAAGTCCCCTGACCGTAACCGCGGCGGCACGCAAATATTCTCTGAAATCGTCGACCGAAAGCGTAAACTTGCCAAAGACCTCTTCATCAGGCTTGAAGGTGATCTCGGTGCGATTTTGTCCCTCGCACGGCTTTTCTTCCTGCTTCAAAAACACGCCCTTTTCAAAAAGCAGCGCCTTATTTTGGCCGTCTTTAAATGAACGGATTATCATATTGCTCGAAGCGTACTGAACACAGCAGATATCAAAATCGGTGCTTGTGCTGAAACGGAATTTAGGGCTGACATCGCACTTGGAGTACAACGAATCTCCATTTATTCCAAGTTCGTAGGCAAAACCGTTATCTTTAGGTTTGCACGGCGCGGGGTACATCTCACAGAATTTATAATACCATTCGGGATGCCCGTCGACCTCAGTATCGCTTATCAGAAAACCTCGGTCGTGACTTATCACCTTGACCGTCGTTTCGTTAAGAACCTGCAGACCGATTTGACTGCAATGCCCCTTAACCGCCTCGTTGATGAAGATAGACAGTACCATTCTCACAGCTTGAACGGCACCTTTTTTGCCGTTCGACCCAAATATAACGGCAGGGCGCTTTCGCACCCTGTCAGGACCTTTCAATATTTTTATCGTGTTGTTATCCATTTAAAATTTCCTTCTTAAAGACTGTCAAGATAATCAAGAATATCCGAAAACGGCTCGGTCACGCTATCCTTTTTAAGATACAACGGATGATGCGGATGACCTTTGACCTTCGACCTCGCTCCTGCCGTAAACCAACCCGCACCGTATTTTTCGCCGCGGACGATCATATCCTTGACGCAGTCGCGCAAATAGGGTCGCTTTTAAATAATGGTGCCCCACGCCGCCCAGACAGCAGGCTTATGACCCTCACCGTAAGACGACAGAATATACTCGAAAGCCTTCATATTCTCCCTATGCATCGGTTCGTTGAAATCGGGATCCATATCATCGGGGTTGGTTGCTCTTTGCGGATACACGTTAAACATTATAAACGAGTCATAGCCGTTATGTAAGGCAATACGTTCAACACTTTTGAGCGTATTGTCAAGATTATCAGGCTCGGCCGTCGACGGGTTTATGCCGATGCAAATAAGCGGATTTGCGCCCCTCGTTCCCAGAATATAACGGTATTCGGAATACTTACAGGGGACATAAAGCCATTTTGAAGCGTCATATTCGTGTCTGACCAACCGTTCCTCACTCAATGCCTCATCAAAGGACAAGATGGTCAGATTTTGTGTCATTACGCTTGGAATGTGCATTTAATCAATTCCTTTTCCGCAGCAACGCTTGTATTTCTTGCCGCTTCCGCAAGGGCAAAGTGCATTTTTACTGACAACACCCTTACCGCGTACGGTGGTGTTTCTGTCGGTCGAGCTTTCCTCTGCAACCTTACTGCGTTCCTCAATCCGTTCAACCGTCAATACCGTCTTGGCCGTAATTTCACGAATGGAATCGGTCATTTTACTAAACATATCGTAACCCTCGTTGCGATATTCATTAACGGGGTCTTTCTGACCGTAGGCTCTGAGACTGATACCCTGACGCAGTTCATCCATCGCATCAATGTGATCCATCCAATGAATGTCGACATTGCGAAGCAAAACGGCGCGTTCTGCCTCACGCATAAGTTTTTCGCCCAATTCTTTTTCTTTTTGAGCCATCTTATTATGTGCTTTTTCTTTAAGCATATCGAGCACGTCGTCACGTTCAAGGCGATTAAGCTCGTCGGCCGAAAACCTGAGGTCATTTTTATCGCAAAGCCAAACGTTCAGATACTCTCTCAATCCGTCAAGATCCCAATCATCGGGAACGTCACTGTCAAGATATTTATCAATTGCCGCATCAATGGTCTCATCGATCATCTTGGCAATGGTATCCTTGATATCCTCACCCTCAAGAACGCGGTTACGCTGTGCATAGATAATTTCACGTTGCTTATTCATAACGTCATCAAACTGAAGAACGTTACGGCGCACTTCAAAGTTACGTGATTCCAACTTCTGCTGTGCTGATTCAATAATTCTTGTCATAGCGCCGACTTCAATAGGCATATTTTCGTCGCCCATCTTAAAGGCCGCTAACAACGTCTGCAACTTTTCACCTGCAAACAGACGGGCAACGTCGTCCTCGGCCGACACAAAGAATCTCGACGCACCGGGGTCGCCCTGACGTCCCGCACGGCCGCGAAGCTGATTGTCGATTCGTCTCGACTCGTGACGCTCGGTACCGATAATAAACAAACCTCCCGCCTTTCTCACGGCTTCGGCTTCAGGTTCTATTTCGTCCTTATACTGCGAATATAATTCGGAATACAGTTCACGGGCCTCGATAATATCCCGATCGTCGGTTTCGAAATAACTTGTGGCCGCCGAAATAAGTTCTTCGGAATACCCTTGCTTTCTCATTTCCGATTTTGCGAGATATTCGGCATTACCGCCCAACATAATATCGGTGCCTCGGCCTGCCATATTGGTGGCGATGGTAACCGCGCCCAGCTTACCTGCCTGAGCGATTATCTCAGCTTCTTTGTCGTGATGCTTGGCGTTGAGAACATTGTGCGGAATCTTGTTTCGTTTCAAAAGCACCGACAACTGCTCCGACTTTTCAATCGATGCAGTACCGACAAGTACGGGCTGACCCTTTTCGTGGCACTCCTTGACGTTTTTAACAACGGCATCAAACTTGACCTTTTCGGTCTGATAAATACTATCCTCCATATCCTCACGGATAACAGGCTTGTTGGTGGGTATCTCAACAACGTCAAGTCTGTATATCTGACGGAATTCTTCCTCTTCGGTCATGGCGGTACCCGTCATACCCGAAAGCTTACTGTAAAGACGGAAGAAATTCTGGAAGGTAATGGTGGCCAGCGTTTTGGCTTCGTCGGCAACGCTGACGCCCTCTTTAGCCTCAATAGCCTGATGTAAACCTTCATTGTAGCGACGTCCGTACATAATACGTCCCGTGAATTCGTCAACGATAAGCACCTCGCCGTTTCTTACAACGTAGTCAATATCGCGCCGCATTACACCGTAGGCTCTGATAGCCTGTTTGATATGATGTAAAATGTTGGAGTTTTCGGAATCATTGAGGTTGGAAATGTTGAAATGTGCCTCGGTCTTTTGGACACCGCGCTCGGTCAAAGTAGCGGTTTTGGCCTTTTCGTCAACGATATAGTCACAGGTTTCTTCCAAATCCTTAGTAGCGTTCTTTTCGTTGGAATCCTTAACACGGACGCACTGTAATCTTCTTGCCAATGCGTTGGCCTTCTGATAAAGCTCGGACGACTTTTCACCCTGACCCGAAATGATGAGCGGAGTTCTTGCCTCGTCTATGAGAATCGAGTCGACCTCGTCAACGATGGCAAAGTTATAGCCTCTCTGCATTCTGGCCTCTTTAAAAATCGCCATATTGTCACGCAGATAGTCGAAGCCCAATTCATTGTTGGTGCAGTATGTGATGTCTGCATCATAGGCTTCCTTTTTGGCATCGGGTTCCATACCGGGGACAACAAGGCCGACAGTAAGTCCCAAAAACTTATAAACCTTACCCATCCACTCACTGTCACGGCGTGCAAGATAGTCGTTGACGGTGACAATGTGGACACCCTTACCCGTCAATGCGTTAAGATAGGCGGGAAGCGTAGCGACCAAGGTTTTACCTTCACCGGTACGCATCTCGCTGATACGTCCCTGATGCAGTACGATACCGCCCAATATCTGAACGGGGAAATGCTTCATCGAAAGCACACGCCAACTGGCCTCACGGCATACGGCAAATGCATCGGGCAAAATTGCATCCAGAGGTTTGCCCTCGTTTAACTGTGCTTTTAATTTTTCGGTCATGCCGCGCAGCTGTTCATCCGAAAAAGCGGCATACTTTTCTTCAAGAGCCAAAACCTGCTGTTGCAACGGCATTATGCGCTTGATCTCTCTGTCACTGTAGCTTCCGAAAATCTTCTGTAAAAAACCCATTAAATAAATCTCCTTAAACCGCCGAAGCGATGATAAATCTATATTCTATTTGATTTTACCACACTTTACTCAAAAATAAAAGGGGGTTAGATATAATTTATTTTTATTTAACATTTTAATACCGTTTAAGATTTTATTGCTTACGTTGATACGAAAAATGCAGATAAATAACTGTTGAAATTCGGTAAAAGTTAATGTATACTTATACAGAAAACTTAATGTCTTGGAGGACGTTCAAAATGTATTCAGATATCATGGATTCAGTCGGCTTTGTCAGTTCGAAAGACCCCGAAGTCGGCGCCGCTATGGAAAAAGAACTTCACCGTCAGCAGTCGAATATCGAGCTTATTGCTTCGGAAAACTTTGTTTCCCCTGCCGTTATGGCCGCTATGGGTTCGGTTCTGACCAACAAGTATGCTGAAGGGTATCCCGGCAAGCGTTACTACGGAGGCTGTCAGTTTGTTGATATTGTTGAGGACATAGCAAGAGACCGCGCCTGCCGTCTTTTCGGTGCCAACTTTGCCAACGTTCAGCCCCACTCGGGCGCACAGGCCAACCAGGCTGTCTATCTCGCCCTTTTACAGCCGGGCGACACCGTTATGGGTATGAATTTGGCTCACGGCGGTCACCTCACCCACGGCTCACCCGTAAATTCCTCGGGTAAGCTTTACAACTTTGTTGCTTACGGCGTAAACGATGAGGGTTACATTGATTACGACGAAATGAGAAAGATTGCAGAAGAATGCAAACCCAAACTCATTGTTGCAGGTGCTTCGGCTTATGCTCGTGAGATTAAGTTTGACGTAATTTCTGACATTGCAAAGTCGGTCGGCGCTCTCTTTATGGTCGATATGGCTCACATTGCAGGTCTTGTTGCCGCAGGTTTGCACATCAATCCCTGTAAATATGCCGACGTTGTTACCACCACCACCCACAAAACCCTCCGCGGTCCCAGAGGCGGTATGATTCTTTGCAACGATGAGGAAATTTTCAAAGCCATCAACAAGGCTGTTTTCCCCGGAAACCAGGGTGGCCCTTTGATGCACGTTATCGCAGGTAAGGCCGTTTGCTTCGGTGAGGCTCTTGCCCCCGAATTCAAGGCATATCAGGAACAGATCGTCAAGAATGCTGATGCTTTGGCAGGCTCACTTATCGCCGAGGGTATCAACCTTGTTTCCATGGGAACCGACAACCATCTGATGCTTTTAGACCTTCGCGGAACGGGTGTTACGGGTAAAGAGCTTGAACACCGTCTTGACGAGGTTAACATCACCGCCAACAAGAACGCCATCCCCAACGACCCCGAAAAGCCGTTTGTTACAAGCGGTGTCCGTCTCGGTACCCCTGCCGCCACCACACGCGGATTGGTCGAGGAGGACTTTGTTGAGATCGGTAAGGTTATTTCCCTTTGCGTCAAGGATTTCGATAATAAAAAGGACGAGATCAAGCAGCGCGTTGCCGCTATTTGCGAAAAATATCCTTTGTATAAATAAACTCAATCAAAACGGTCAAAAGCACTTGATTTTGAGTGTAATAAAGTGTAAAATATCAGTGTAAATAAATTCTTTGGAGGAATTATAAATGTTAGTATCTGCAAAAGAAATGCTCAACAAAGCAAAGGCCGGCAAATATGCCGTCGGTCAGTTCAACATCAACAACCTTGAGTGGACCAAGGCTATTCTTCTCACCGCAGAGGAACTCAAGTCGCCCGTTATTCTCGGTGTTTCCGAGGGTGCAGGTAAGTATATGTGCGGTTACACCACCGTTGTCGGTATGGTTAACGGTATGATTAACGAGCTCGGCATCACCGTTCCCGTAGCACTCCACCTCGACCACGGCTCTTATGAAGGTGCCAAGAAGTGCATCGAGGCAGGCTTCTCCTCGGTTATGTTCGATGGTTCGCACTACCCCATCGAGGAAAATATTGCAAAAACCAAGGAATTGGTCAAAATCTGTGAAGAAAAGGGTCTCTCTTTGGAGGCTGAAGTCGGCGCTATCGGCGGCGAGGAAGACGGCGTTATCGGTTCGGGTGAGGTTGCAGATCCCGAAGAGTGCAAGATGATCGCAGACCTCGGCGTTACCATGTTGGCCGCAGGTATCGGCAACATCCACGGTAAGTACCCCGAAAATTGGGCAGGTCTCAGTTTCGATACCCTCGATGCCATTCAGCAGCTCACCGGCACCATGCCCCTCGTTCTCCATGGCGGCACCGGTATTCCTGCCGATATGATTCAGAAGGCTATCTCCCTTGGCGTTTCCAAGATCAACGTTAATACCGAGTGTCAGTTGGCATTTGCCGCTGCTACCCGTGAGTACGTTGAAGCAGGTAAAGACCTCCAGGGCAAGGGCTTCGACCCCAGAAAGCTTCTCGCACCCGGCTTTGAGGCTATCAAGGCTACCGTCAAGGAAAAGATGGAGCTCTTCGGTTCGGTCGGCAAGGCTTAATTTTAATAATTGATAAAGCATCCCATCAAACCAATTTTGGTTTGATGGGATATTTTTTTATTGTATTTAAGCGAATGCCATACACTTTAAGCGAATAGCGTATTGTTTTATGTCGGCCAAAAGATTAAAATAACTTCAAGGAGATGATGTTATGATATCCATTAAAAACGAAGTAATCAAGCAACAACCCAATTTCTAGAACCATTTTCTCTTCCACCCCACCGATGCGGTTGAGGACCCGTGGGGCAGACGGATCTTAGATCAGGTTGCCGAGGACAAGGCTGCTAAAATGGTTAGAATCTACACAATGTTTGAGGACATTGTTTATCGTGACGGAGAGGGCAAGATTCAATACGATTGGCGTTTGAGTGACCTTCGTCTTGACTATATGCTTGAAAAAGGCTACGATCTTTTACTCGCATACGCAGGTATCCCCAAGTGCATATCATTTCACAGTGAAAACGTCTCGGTCAAATCAAGAGTAAAGCCCCGATATAAGGGCAAATATTGGAACCCTGCACCGCCCGAAAACTATGACGATTGGGAAGAAATATGCTATCAGTATACCAAGCACAATGTTGAGCGCTACGGAATAGAGACCGTTTCAAAATGGCATTGCCAATGCTTTAACGAAGCAGATCACGCGTATTTTATGCCCGAGCTGGATGAGGACGAACACAAATTCGAAAAGAAGGCAAAGGAGTTCTGCAAGCTCTATGCGGCCTTCCAAAGAGGTATCCGCCGTGTTTCCGAGGAAATACCGATTGGCGGCCCCAACTTTGCGTTTAAAAGCACGATAGGCTTATTCCTGCCGTATGTCAAGGAAAACAACCTTAAGCTGGATTTTATTTCGTTGCACAATTATGCTACTTCCCCCAGAAGACTTAGAGACGAAAACGCAAAACTCACCGTAGCAAACACCTTGAAGGTCCACGAATGGCAGATGGGATATATCCGCGAAAACGGCTTTGAAGACACCAAAATAATTCTCGATGAGTGGGGCGCCGCCAGCGGCGGTTTTAAAAACTGCGAGGATGTCCCCGAGTTGATATTCCGCGAGAACGAGGTGTACTCTGCGTATTATGTCAAGCTGATCCACGAATTCATAAAAGCTGATTATAAAATAGACAAAATGATGATCTGCCTTTCGGGTCAGCACGAAATGACCGAGGATTTTTCGGGATTCCGCAATTTCTTTACCTTGAATTTCATAAGAAAACCCATCTACAATGCATTTTGCCTTGCCGTAAAGCTGCACGAGGGTCTGCTTTCTTATGAAACCGAAAATCAAAACATCTTTGCCGTTCCTACCAAGGATGAAAACGGTAATATGGCAGTAATGCTGACCTACTGTGACGAGTGCTTTGAGGAAAATATCCCCGAAACAGACGAAACGGTTGATTTAGGTGCCGATATGGACGGCAAAAAGGTAACGGTTTGGTGTATCGATAAGGACACAACCAACCCCTACCGCCTGGCACAGAAAAAGAATATCGGCAAAAACCCCACCAAGGAAGAAATCGCCCTGCTTCGTGAGGAAGGCAAGTTGAAACCCGTCACAGAATTCAACTACGACAACAACGCAAAGTTCACCCTTAAACTCACAGCCAACTGCACGTATCTCATTACGGCAGAATAGACTTTTGTAGGGGACGACGCCGACAGCGTCGTCCCTCTCTGTCGCTTCGTGGCATCTCTCGTCGCTCCGTAAAGGTAAGATTCCTCGTTTCACTCGGAATGACAGAACAACTACCTGTTTGTCATTCTGAACGAAGTGAAGAATCTTAGCCTTCCTCTCATAGGAAGGTGGCACGACGAAGTCGTGACGGAAGGAGTACTCCCTCAGTCAGCTTCGCTGACTGCTCCCGTATTGCCTCCCTTGTCTAAAGGGTAACTCCCCATAAAATGGGGAGATGTCCGCAGGACAAAGGGGACCGCCACGGTAAGTGGGGGGACCAACGCTCTGCGTTGGTGGAGGGATTCCAGAGGGAGCCTGACCCCCATTCCCTACACGCCTCTCATCACGGCTATATAAACAAAAAAAGACACCCTCAAGCTTGAAGGTGTCTTTTTATTTTATCAGAACAAATGCTTTATTTTAGAAAGCTCAGCCGCCTTTTCGTCGATCTCGACACGGTCGGTGATCGGCACATAGGTCAGCGGATGAATAGTGCTCTTGTAAGCAGGACGGATGATTCTTCCGCCGGTAAGCAGTTCCTCTGCACGGTGGGCACACCAACCTGCAACACGTGAAATGGCAAACAAAGCGGTATACATCTCAACGGGAATATCCATCATCGAATATACAAAGCCCGAATAATAGTCGACGTTGGGACAGATTATCTTACTGCCGCCCTTGACACTTGCAAAAAGTCCGGGAGTAAGCTCTGCGATCTTATCCATCAGCTTCAGTTCGTCCATTCTGCCTTTGGCGACTGCCAACTCCTCGGCACTGCGGCGAAGCAGAACAGCACGCGGGTCGGACAGAGTATAGATAGCGTGACCCATACCGTAAACAAGTCCCGAACCGTCGAAGGCCTGTTTTTTAAGAATCTTGGTAATGTAATCGGCGATCTCGCCCTCATCTTCCCAATTCTTGACGTTCTTCTTGATGTCGTCCATCATTTCGACGACCTTGATATTGGCGCCGCCGTGCTTGGGTCCCTTCAAGGAACTTACCGAACCTGCGATAGCCGAATAAATATCGGTGCCCGAAGAGGTTAACACACGGGTCGTAAAGGTCGAGTTATTACCGCCGCCGTGCTCTGCGTGAAGCATAAGCGCAAGGTCAAGAAGATGCACTTCTTCTTCGGTGTAAGAGCTGTCGGGACGGACGATATGCAGAATGTTCTCGGCCGTTGAAAGCTCAGGCTTCGGAAAGTGCATATAAAGACTTTCTTTGTCATAAAAATGCTTTTTGGCCTGATAGGCATAGGCAACGATAATGGGGAAACGTGCAAAAAGCTCAAGACTCTGACGCAGGTTGTTCTCGATCGAATTGTCCTCCGACCTCTCATCGACCGCCGACAAAGCCAGAACCGCACGTGAAAGGTTGCTCATAATGTTGCGGCTGGGCAGTCTTAAAATCATATCCTCGGCAAAGTAGTCCGGCAACATTCTGACCTTACCCAAAGCCTCGTTAAAAACCTTAAGCTCCTCAGCGGTGGGCAGTTTACCCATCATAAGCAGATAAGCAACCTCTTCAAAACCGAAGCGATTTTCTTTAATGCAGTTATTGACAAGATCCTCGATGGAATATCCGCGGTAGGTCAACTCACCATTGATGGGCATACGCTCACCCTCGTTGAGCAGATAACCGTGAACGTTACATATCTGTGTAACGCCTGCCAGAACACCCGTACCGTCGGAGTTTCTGAGACCGCGTTTTACGTTATAACGCTCAAAATCTGCCGCGGGTATAGAATTGTGTTTTCTGTATTCCTCACTCAAGCTCAAAAAATAGCTGTCGGGAATACCGTTTTTACTGATAGACATAATAACCTCGATTCATAGTACCGTGCATTTACGGTAAATCTTAAAAAAATTAAATGTTAGGCAATATTTTACTAAAAATGTTAATAATAGTCAACCCAAAACCGTTAAAACTTAATTTTATTAATGTAAATACTTAATTTATGCGTATCACGGCTAATATAATAAACCGACCGCTTCATTTTATAAAGGAAGCGGTCGGTTTTTGACTATTAAAATAAAGTTAGTTTTTAAGGCTCTGCAAGGGAGCGGGGATTCTTCCGCCGCGGTTAATGAACTTGAGCGGCGAATATCCGCTTATCGGCATTACGGGGCCCGAACCCAATAAACCGCCGAAATCCAACTCCTCACCAACTTCAAGACCGATGGCAGGAATAACTCTTACGGCCGTGGTCTTGGAGTTGACCATACCGATAGCGGCTTCGTCGGCAATGAGTGCCGAAATGACCTCGCTCGGAGTGTCACCCGGAATGTTTATCATATCAAGACCAACCGAGCAGACCGCCGTCATAGCCTCTAACTTTTCAATTGTCAAAGCTCCGCTTCTTGCGGCATCTATCATACCTGCGTCCTCAGTAACGGGAATAAATGCACCCGAAAGACCGCCGACGTGACTTGTAGCCATTACTCCGCCCTTTTTAACGGCATCGTTCAGCATAGCAAGACAGGCGGTGGTGCCGCAGGCACCGACCGATTCCAAACCGATCTCCTCTAATATATGTGCAACCGAGTCACCGACTGCAGGGGTGGGTGCCAATGACAGGTCAACGATACCGAACTGAACACCCAAACGCTCACTTGCGCGCATTGCCACCAACTGACCCATACGGGTAATCTTAAAGGCGGTACGCTTGATAAGATCGGCAACACCCGAAAGGTCAAGCGACTGAGCCTCAGGACGGGCAAGCGCCGCACGTACGACACCGGGACCCGAAACACCGACGTTGATAACACAGTCAGGTTCGCCGGGGCCGTGGAAAGCACCTGCCATAAATGGGTTATCCTCCGGAGCATTGCAGAAAACAACTAATTTTGCGGCGCCAATACACTGACGGTCGGCGGTAAGCTCTGCCGCACGTCTTACGACCTTACCCATCATAGCAACGGCATCCATATTGATACCCGTCTTGGTCGAGCCGATATTGACTGACGAACAAACGTGGTCGGTAACGCTCAACGCTTCGGGAATGCTTTCAATAAGTTCTTTATCCCCTGCGGCAAAGCCCTTTTGGACAAGTGCCGAATAACCGCCAATGAAATTAACACCGACCGCTCTTGCCGCCTTTTCGAGGGTAAGAGCAAACTTGACAACGTCCTTGGAATGGGTAGCCGCCGCAATCATAGCGATCGGAGTGACCGAAATACGCTTATTGATTATCGGAATGCCCAATTCCTTCTCAATGCCCTGACAGACCGAGACAAGATTTTTTGCCTTATTTGTTATCTTATTATAAATATTCTGACAGGCAACGTCAATATTACTGTCGATACAGTCGAGCAACGAAATACCCATCGTAACGGTGCGTATATCGAGGTTCTCGTCCTGAATCATACTTATGGTTTCAAGAATATCTCTTGTTTCTAACATTGTGGTCCACCTCAGATTCTGTGCATTGAATTAAAAAGGTCCTCGTGCATAACGTGGATGGACATATTTATCTCATCGCCCATTTTAGCCATCGCATCACTGAACTCACCAAACGGAACGTTCAGCTTATCAACGTCACCTATCATTATCATACAGAACATATCCTGCAGAATCGACTGCGAAACATCGAGAATATTTACGTTATACTTTGCACACTCGGTCGAGACCTTGGCCAGAATACCGACCGCATCCTTACCGACAACCGTTAATACCGCTTTCATAAAAACACTTCCTTAAAGGTTATAATAAAAATATTTTACCACAAATCAAATCACTTGTAAATACCAAATACCCTATAAACTTCCTAATCTTGATTTATGGAACGGTCTGTGATAAAATATAATAAATCAAACGAAAGGCAAAGTTTATGAGCAAGAAAAAGCAACCTGAGAACCCAAAGCTTACGTCCACCGTATTTTCCGACCCCATTGAAAAAGGTAAAACTCAAAAGAAGCACAAGGCAGGAAAGATCATCTTTATCTGCTTTATCGCGGCGGCTATACTGTTCATCGGTGTGCCGATGCTGATCATTATGTTCTTCGGCAATTCAGGTGACGACTATACCAACCAGGGCACCACCGAGCTGTCATTTTATGAGATGGTCGAAATGACCGAGGCTACCGAAAAGTCAACCGAACTGTTAGGGATGAAAAACCCCGACCTTAAAGATACTGCGGCGGTTCAAAGCCTTATCTCTACTTTGCAACTTGATGAAGACCTCGGCAGTTATACCGTAAACATTCAAAACGATTCAAAGCCGTACAGTATAACGTTAAAATTCAACCTCACCCACGACCTTAGCGGGGACACGGCCGATAAGTGGAACAGTGACGTTATAAAATATTCGACCGCCATCCTCTGCCTTTGCGACAATGTGGCGCAGGTCAATTGGGAGTACCCCGTCAACGACGGCATTGACGGTGCCTTCTTTAACCGCGCCGATGCACAAAAATATTTCAAACTGAACGTACCTCCCGAGGCTTTCGCAGAATCCCCGGAAAGTATTCAGTTAATGCTCGGCCTTTTAGGTATTGATATTTATTAAATTTAAACTTAAAAAGACAGTCTCGTGCAAATGCACGAGACTGACTTTTTGATTTTAACAATTATTTTATAAGCCGCAGTCTTTCAACCACGATACCTGCAACGGCGGCACCGCCTAAAAGCACGATACTTGCAACCAGCAGGAATGTCGAGACCCATTTGGGGTCTTCTTTTTTCTTATTATCATCGGGACGTGCGCCTGTCAGTTGGTCGCCGTCGTTAACGCTTGAACTGTCGGGATTCGATACCGTTGCATCATTTTCGGTCGGCTTTAATTCGGCAATAACGTAGGTGCCCAGATTATTCACGTCGGCATCCAAAGTAAGCTTATCCTCACCGAAGGCAAAGGTGACCCTCTCAACACCGCCCGTTGCCGTGATAAACAGAATGGCAACACGCGACTTATCATACCCTTCGGGAATGGTTATGCTGAGTCTTATGGGACTTGACGGAATCGCCGTCAGCCCTTCCCCGTTGGCGGCGGCAAGACGGAATGCCGTGAATTGGTCGGCACGCGCCGACAGAACGTTTTTAACAATGAGGAAATTGTTGCCGTCAACAAGCTCGGTCACCGACATAATAACACCGCTCTCGAAGGCATCCTCGGGAGCCTTGACGGTTATCTTTTTGTCCTTGAAATGAACCAAAAATCCGTCGGCCGAAGGCAATACTACCGACGGCACGTCGCCGCCTTCGGGGTCAGAGTCGGGTTGGCTTTCGGTACCACTTGAAGTCGTGGTATCGGACGAGGTCGAAATGTCAGACGACGCAGTGGTATCACTCGAGGTCGCGTTGTCCGACGAAGTGTCCGACGGGGTGCTTGACGAAGCATCGGAAGAAGCAGCCGACGAAGTCTCGGACGAAGCACTCGACGACTCCGACGAAGTGTCCGACGGGGTCGACTCGGTCGATGAAGCATTCGACGAGGTATCCGACGTCACACTTGAGCCTGTATCAGACGGTGCGGAGTCGGTTGAAACGTCGGATGACGTTGATATAACCGATGAAGACTCAGCCATCGACGGTGTGCTGCCCGTCTGCTCGGTAGCACCGACCGAAAACGGCAGTACCGTCAACACAAAAAGACAGATCACAATTAAAAATGATACTGTTATCCTGTTCATTTATTATACCTCTTGGATATTTACTTCTTTTTATTTTACAGTCAACTTATAGGCGGTGGTGCGACGATAGATCTCGGCCTTTTTAATAACGGGCGACGGGAAGTGAGCAAAGGTCGTCGAGTTGGGATAGCCCTGGGTCTCAAGACAAACGGCGCCGTGCTGTTGATACCGGGCGTCGTGTTTGCCGACAAACGGTTTCATAACGTTACCTGCATAGATCTGACAACCCGGCTGATCGGTGTAGCAAACCATTTCAATACCCGTCTTGTCACTGTAAAGACGTGCAAATTCACGGTAGCCCGTGCCGTCAAGAATAAAGTTATGGTCGATACCGTTGCAGAGTTTTGCAGGGCCGTAATCGGATTTGATGGCATCGCCGAGACGCTTACCCTCTCTGAAATCAAACGGAGTGCCGCGTACCGCCAGAATATTACCGTTGGCAAGGCAATTTTCATCGGTCTCGCAGAAAGCCGAAGCCGACATCTGCAAGGTATGGTCGAGAATGGTCTCGGGGTTTTTGGCACCGTTCAGATTGAAATATGCGTGGTTGGTAAGGTTCAGAACAGTATCGGCATCGCTGATGGCATAATAGTCAAGCACCAGAGTGCCGTCCAGCTTCAGCGAGTAGGTTATCTGCATATCGAGGTTGCCGGGATAACCCTCGTCACCGTCAGGACTTAACAAACCGAACTCAATGGTGTGGTTATTGATGTCACGGACGGTAAAGAAACGGTGGCTGAAGCCAACGTTACCGCCGTGCAGATGGTTGGGGCCGTTGTTGGTTGCAAGGGTGTATTCCTTGCCGTTTAAAGTAAACTTACCGCTCTCAATTCGGTTGCCGAAACGACCGATGGTTGCACCCATATAACCGATACTGCCTGTATAAGGCTCAACACTGTCAAAGCCTAAAACAACGTCGGTGTCGTTTCCGTCGCGGTCGGGACCGCAGAATTTTACAAGCGTTGCGCCAAAGTCGGTGACATAGGCGCTGTACTTACCGCGTTTTAATTTATAAAGTCTTGCCTCACGGCCGTCGGGAGTTTTTCCAAAGGGTACTGACTTGATCATAAATAAACCACCTTTATTTAATATTAAATAACCGTTTTGCGTTGTCCGAAGTGATTTTAAGTACCTCGTTGACGCTGATATTCTTGATTTCGGCCACCTTTAAAGCCGTGTAGTAAATATATGCCGAATGGCAGGTCTTACTGCGATAAGGCACGGGGGACAGATACGGCGCGTCGGTTTCAAGCAGAATGCTTTCTAGTGGGACGGCCTCCACCACCTCAACAAGCTTTCGGGCGTTTTTGAAGGTCACGACACCGCCGACACCGATAAACAGTCCCAACTTTACAAGCTCGAGTGCCATTTCACGGCTACCCGAAAAGCAGTGAACCGAGCCTTTGGGACGAATCTCACGCAAAATGTCCAACGTGTCACCGTGAGCCTCGCGATCGTGAACTATAACCGGCAACGAATGTTCATTGGCCAACTCACACTGACGTCTGAAAACCGCCTTTTGTTGTTCTTTTCGGTCGGTCGACCAATAATAGTCAAGTCCTATCTCACCCACCGCAACCACTTTGGGTTGTTTTATGAGTTCACAAAAGCGTTGCTCGTCGACCGTGGCGCCCTCGGTCTCAACAAGCTCGGGATGAATACCGACCGCCGTATAGCAAAAGTCAAACCTTCTTGACATTTCGAGACACTTTTCGGCCGAGGTGAACAACCCCGTCGCATTGTTGATGATATACCCGACCCCGTGGGTCGAAAGTTCGGTCAACAGCTCGTCACGGCACTCATCAAAGCATTGGTCGTCATAGTGCGCGTGGGTGTCAAAAATACTGCCGTCGGGTGCAAAAATTTCTTGCTTTAAGTCCATTATCTTACCTTTGCACCGGCAGGTACACCTTCAAGGAATACCACCTTGACATCATCCTCACCTGCATCGGCGGCAAGGATCATACCGCACGACTCAACACCGCACAAAACGGCGGGTTTGAGGTTAGCAACACAGATAACCGTCTTGCCGATAAGATCGTCGGGTGTATACCACTTGGCAATACCTGACGCCACGATTCTCTCTTTGCCGCTACCGTCGTCGAGGGTGAGTTTAAGCAGTTTCTTGGCCTTTTTAATGGGCTCACAGTTGACTATCTTACAGGCGCGAAGATCAATCTTCATAAACTCGTCGAAGGTTATCTCATCAAGAAAAACAATACCTTCTTTGTTTTTAGCCTCGGCCTCGGCGGCTTTAACGGCGGCCTCGGCTTCAGCGGCCAGCTCTGCCAACACCTTTTCGGTATCAAGACGCTGGAACAAGGGTTGACCCTCACCCACCGTGTAACTGTCAACAGCGCCGAAGGACAGCGAATCGCAATCGCACTTGATCTGTGCAATTATCTTGTCGGCCGACTCGGGGCAGATGGGAGCGATCAACTGAGCCAAAATACGAATGCCCTCAAGCAGATTATACATAACGGCGGCCAAACGGTCTTTACTGTTCTCATCCTTGGCCAGAGACCACGGCATGGTCTCGTCAATATACTTATTGCAACGTCGTGCAAGGTTCATCACGACCTCGCAGGCATCGGCATTGCGATAATTCTCCATCAGCTTGTCATACTTTTCAACCGTCTCGATTGCGACGTTACGAAGATCGGTATCAAACTCATCAAAATCAACGGTGGGCTTCAATACAGTACCTCCGAAATACTTGTTGGTCATAGCGATGGTACGGTTTACGAGGTTACCCAAAGTATTGGCAAGGTCGGTGTTATACTTATTCATAAAGTTTTCGTAGGTGATAACACCGTCCTGCGCAAACGGCATTTCGGACAAAAGATAGTAACGAACAGCATCGGTGCCGAAACGTTTGACCATATCGTCAGCATAGATGACGTTACCCTTGGACTTACTCATCTTGTCGTCACCCGACAAAAGCCACGGATGACCCAAGACCTGCCGAGGGAGAGGCTCACCCAGGGCCATCAGAATGATGGGCCAATAAATGGTGTGGAAACGGACAATGTCCTTACCGATAACGTGCAGGTCGGCAGGCCAATATTTCTTATAATCGTCACTCGAACCGTCGGGATTGTAGCCAATACCCGTGATATAATTGGTGAGTGCATCAAGCCATACGTAAATAACGTGCTTGTCGTCAAAATCAACGGGAATGCCCCACTTGAACGAAGTACGCGATACACAAAGGTCGGAAAGACCCGGCTTGATGAAGTTATTGACCATTTCGGCTTTACGCGATGCCGGTGTGAAGAAATCGGGGGTGTTTTCGTAATACTCAACTAACCTGTCCTGATACTTGGAAAGCTTTAAGAAATAGGCTTCCTCTTTGGAGTCAATACAGTCACGGCCGCAGTCGGGACACTTGCCGTCTTTAAGCTGAGAGGGGGTGAAGAACGACTCACAGGGTACACAGTATTTGCCCTCGTACTCGGACTTATAAATGTCGCCCTTTTCATAGAGCTTTTTGAATATCTTTTTAACGGCGTCCTCGTGGTCGGCATCGGTGGTGCGGATAAAGCGGTCGTAGGTGACGTTAAGGCAGTCCCATACCGACTTTATCTCGCCTGCGACATTGTCGACAAGCTGTTTGGGAGTAAGACCCATTGATACCGCATTTTCTTCGATCTTCTGACCGTGTTCGTCGGAACCCGTAAGGAAACGGACGTCAAAGCCCTTTTTTCTCTTGTAACGGGCGATCATATCGGCAAGAACAATGTCGTAAGAGTTGCCGATGTGCGGTTTTTTCGAAGCATAAGCAATCGCCGTGGTGATGTAAAACTTTTGTTTTTCCATAAAACAATACCATCCTTTGCGCTAATGAGGCGCGAAAATTTTATACGCCGAATGAAAGCATATAATCTGACACTTTATTCTACCACGTTTTACCTATAAATACAAGAATAAATCTCCGAAGCTCAAAGAAAATCTTGAAATTTCAGCAAGACACACGTATGGGTATAAAAAAACGGTCGGAACCGAAGTTCCGACCGTGATTTACACTTAGCGACAGAAAAACTTATTTTATAACGTTGATCCAACCCTCGGGAGCCTCGAGACGGCCCATCTGAATACCGGTGAGGGTATCGTAAAGTTTCTTGGTTATCGGGCCCATTTCGGTCATACCTGCAGGGAAGCAGATCTCCTTACCGTGGTCAACGACCTTGCCGACGGGCGAAATAACTGCGGCAGTACCGCAAAGACCGCACTCGGCAAAGTTTTCAAGCTCGGAAACCTTAACGGGGCGTTCCTCAACCTCAAGACCCAAATAGTCCTTGGCAACAATCATCAAAGAACGGCGGGTAATGGAGGGCAGAATGGTGTTGGACTTGGGAGTAACGACCTTACCGTCCTTGGTAACGAAGATGATGTTGGCGCCGCCGGTCTCCTCAATATAGGTATGGGTGGCCGAATCGGTATACATATTCTCATCGTAACCGTTGTCGTGAGCGTCAACAATATTGTAAAGGCTCATTGCGTAGTTAAGACCTGCCTTGATGTGGCCGGTACCCATCGGTGCGGCACGGTCAAGGTCGGAAATACGAAGGGTCAGAGGCTTAACACCGCCCTTAAAATACGGGCCGACGGGTGTTGCGAAGATTCTGAACTGATACTCGGTAGCGGGTTTAACACCGATAACGGCGTTGCTGCCGAACATATAGGGGCGCAAATAAAGGGTAGCGCCCGAGCCGTAAGGCGGAACGAAATCGGCGTTAGCCTCAACAACCTTTTCTACGGCCTCAACGAACTTCTCAACGGGGAAAACAGGCATCTTGAGTCGTTCGCAGGAATCGGCCATACGCTGTGCGTTAAGGTCGGGACGGAAGCAAACGATCTTACCGTCCTCGGTGGTGTAGGCTTTAAGACCTTCAAAGCAGGTCTGAGCATACTGCAGAACACCTGCGCACTCGTTGATAACGATGTTTTCATCGGTAATAAGGGCGCCGTCGTCCCACTTGCCATCCTTGAAATTGGCAACGAAACGGTAGTCGGTCTTAACGTAACCGAAACCGAGCTCGCCCCAGTTGATATCCTTTTTTGCCATAAATAAAACCTCCTATGATCAATACGGCGGTCAAGCCGTCGTAACTTAAAAATTATTACAGTAAATTTTAACACTCCCACACACAAATGTCAATATTTATGACCGATTTTCCGTTTCCCGCATTTTCAACACATTGATTTTCAATATTCGGTTGAAAAGGAACTTGAAATATAGTATAATATTTTCACTTTGATTTAGGAGACCTGAAATGTCCGATATAAACAAGAGGTTTATCGACCTTCGCAAGAAAACTATCGAAAAATACTTCGGCCGAATGAATGATATGCAGTTTTTGGGCGTCACAACCGCCAAAGGCCCCGTGCTTATCTTAGCCGGTGCGGGAAGCGGTAAGACCACCGTTTTGGTCAACCGAATCGCCTGTCTTATAAAGTTCGGCGATGCCTATAATTCCGACTTTGTGCCATCCATCGTCAATGAGGATAATTTCACAAAAATAGAAGAAATTGCCGAAAGCGGCGACTTTGACAACGGCAGTATCTTCTCGGTCGAGGCCGCCCGTCCGTGGGAGATCTTAGCGATCACCTTTACCAACAAGGCGGCAGGTGAACTTAAAGAGCGTATTTCGGATATGCTGGGCGACGACGGAATGGATATATGGGCAGGTACCTTCCACTCGGTGTGCGGTAAAATGCTCCGCCGTTTCGGAGACTGTATCGGCTACACGTCGCACTTCACCATCTACGACACCGACGATCAGAAGCGTGTTATGAAATCGGTTTATCAAAACCTTAATATGGACGATAAGATGTTCCCCATTAAGTCGACCCTTAATGCTATTTCAAACGCCAAAGACCGACTTCAAGAGCCCGACGAATTTATCGCCGAAAACTCCAACGACGTCCGTCTGTATAAGATTGGCAAGGCATATAAGGCATATCAGCAGGCCCTCAAGGATGCCGACGCGATGGACTTTGACGATATGATCGTCAACACCGTCAAAATGCTTAAAACGAGCCGCGAAGCGTTGGAATTTTATCAGCGTCGTTTCAAATACATAATGGTCGACGAGTATCAGGATACCAACCACGCACAGTATGAGCTGGTACGTCTTCTTGCCGACAGTCATCACAACATCTGCGTTGTCGGTGATGATGACCAAAGCATC
>JAGBXM010000002.1 GCA_017629275.1 Clostridia bacterium | reverse complement strand
CGATGGTAAGGTTGAGTTTGCAAAATCAAGAGATAAAAATTTGCTTATAATCGGTGACTCGTTGACCCATTCACCCGTCAGCCATTCGGCACTGTTGCCTAAATGGTGGGATTGTGACTATACCTGTGTTGCTCAAAGCAGCATGGCCTTGTGTGTTGACCGTGGATATATTAACGTCAGGGAAGAGTTGTCGGATTACAGAGGCATGTCGGCGGCTTTCTTCTATCTCACAAGTCCTTGCGAGGGCATTGTGCCGATGATTCCGTTTGATTTTGAAAGCGATTGCAAATATGATGCGGTTATTCTTAATATCGGCACTAACGACCATCTGACCGATGAAACCTATGTTGAAGGTTTTGCCACCGTTTACCGTGAGTTCGTAAAAAAGTTAAACGAGCTTTACCCCAACATTCCCATATATTTGCTGTTGCCCTCGGCCGATACGGTTGACGGCTCGGGTTGGCGTCGCAACACCATTGAAAAATGCGCCAAAGAGGCCGAAGCCAAGTATGAAAATATGACCTATATCAGTTCAAGGGAGTGGGATGTTGAGATTTCGAGTGACAACGTCCACCCCACAACCGAAGGCTATAGAGTTTATGCCGAGGAACTGAAAAAAGCAATAGGGAAAATATAAAAAATGCCCACTCATCGAAGTTAAAACGATGGGTGGGCTTGGTTTTAGTTGAGAATATTGAGTTCGTGTTTGCCGTCAGAGGGTTGATAGATGTGAAGCCAATCAACCATAAGCTTGTTGGTAAACTGCCAATCATCGGGATTGGAGGTGATTGCTCCGGGGCCCGATTTAAAACCGGTTGCCATACTGATGATGAGATATTGCGCCTGATTAAAGGAATCGATTCTCTGCTCGGTTTCGGTTGTATCATAGGTTAAAAATGCATTGCCGTCGCAGGTGAAGGTCATTTCTTTGTCAGTCCAAAGCATACCATAGGTGTGCATTCCGTCACCAAGTTTTTTAGAGGTATCGGTAAGACTGTATTTCTTTTGGTTGGCATATTTTCCGCCGTCAAGTGAGGTGTGAACCCATCCCTTTGCAGTGCCTGTATCGGTTGGCCACGAATGGGTGTTAACAGCATAATATGCCGAGTTTCCAAAGCACTCAACAATATCAATCTCGGGCTCAGAGTCGATATCACTCTTATCAAGGGCGGTCATCTGCCAGATTGCAACCCAAAATCCGTCACCGTGCGGCAAAAGTGCGCTTGTTTCAACATAACCATACTTGTAGGTCATGGTAATCTGTGTGCGGAGCATACCGCCGTAGTAGAAATCGTCGTCCTCACGGGCGCAGATATAAAACATTCCGTCGGCAACGTAAACGTCGTTGGGATTGGAGGAACGGACCGAGGTTTTGCCGTTAAGACCCTCGGATTTCCACCCATTTCGCCAATGTGCCACCATTTGGTGGAGTCAATCTTATCTCCGTCAAAATCGTCACCCCAAACATATTTGTAGGTGGTGGCATCGTATGAGGCAACAGTGGTTTCATAGTTGCCTGAGGTGTTTATTGCTTCGGTGATATTACCCGAAATCATTTTGCAAAATTCGGTCACTGCCATTGCGGTTGCGTGGGCACTGCCACCATTGAGATAGACCTTTTTGCCCGAAACGGCGATCGACCAATCTCCGTAATTTGCGACGTGTTGAACACCATCACGCTCGCAGTTACCAACAACAATTTCAAGGTCGGTTGCGGCGACATCGTCATAGGCGATTTTTAGCATATAACCCGTCTTTTCATAAACGATATTTACCAACTTTTCCATCTCAAGCTGGGTGAGATAGGATGAATTGTAAATCGGGCGCACAACGGTATATCGGCCGATATTTTCACCCGAAACGGTGATGTTTTCAAAGTTGCCCTCGGCCTCGTGGATAAAGGCAAGGCCACCGTCGAAGCCTGCTTTTTTGAGAAAGTTTGCGGCAAAATATTCGCAGGCGGCCTTGATTCCGGCCTCGCTTTCGGCATTGAGCACTATCTTTTTACCGATGGTGCAGATTATATAATCGTTATACCTGCCCGAAGCCTTTTGATTGAGATAGTCGAGTGCTTTCTGTGACTCGGGGCGGTTGGTGTGGCCGATAAGAATTTCATAAGCATCTGAGCCGTCGGAGGTGTCGGAAACATTTTTGATATTAACGCCAAGAACCTCCTTCATCTTCTTAAAGAGACTGCCCGCGGTGGTGGTGAGCTCACTGTCACCCTCGGGACGAACGATGCGATAAACCGATTCATTGTTGGAATCGATGAACACAACCTTTTCGGTTGAAAAAATAGCATCGGTGATGGTGGCGCTATTGTTATTGTTATCGGAGGATGAGGTGGCACTGTTACCGCAAGCGGCCAAAACACCAACAAAGATTAGGCAAATAAGAATCAAAGACAATAATTTTTTCATTGGATATCCCTTTCAAAATCTAAATTTCTATTTAATTATACAATTCTCTGAAAGGGTGTGTCAATATAACAATATTGCCCAAACTATAACGATATTGGCGAAAGGCGGGTGAATTGGCAGATTTTTCGATTTATGATATAAAAAAACAACCCAACTCCCTTTGGGAATTGGGTTGTGCTAATTTAAATATCAAAAACCTTTTGTGCGATTCTTACAGCATCCATTGCATCCTTGCCGTAAAAGTCAGCACCTATCATATCGGCATAGGTTTGGGTCAAAACTGCGCCGCCAACCATAATTTTGGTTTCGGGGGTAGTCTTTCTCAAAAGACGGATAGTTTCCTCCATTGCAGGAACGGTGGTGGTCATCAAAGCTGATAATGCCACCATTTTTGCACCCTTTGCATTTTCGACAACCGTTTCGGGGTCAACGTCGCGACCAAGGTCAACAACGTAAAAGCCGTAATTTTCAAGCAATACCTTGACAATATTTTTACCAATGTCGTGAATGTCACCCTTAACGGTGGCAATGACAATCTTTTTGGACTCATCGGCCGAGGACGGCAGCTTTTCCTTTATTACCGAGAATGCCGAGGATGCGGCATCGGCGGCAATGAGAAGCTGAGGTAAATATGCTTTTTTCTGCTCGAAAGCGGTGCCGATTTCGTTCAAAGCAGGAACAATATGCTCCGAAATAAGGCTCATTGGGTCGGCAGTTTCAAGCATTTTTGCCGTTATTTCGGCGGCCGAATCCTTAAGTCCTTTTATAATGGCCGTTTTAAGGTTAATTTCTGTAATTTGTGT
>JAGBXM010000070.1 GCA_017629275.1 Clostridia bacterium | reverse complement strand
TACTGTTAAAGGTGCTTTTTTTATGTTTAATGGACATAATGAATTTAATAACAAATTTTAAGGTGTCCGAAATGCAAGATAAAAGATATAAAATTTTCTCTTTTATAATACTGCTCATATTTAATACTGTATGTGCCGTGAGCGCAGTATATTTTAATTTAGAAACTACAAATCTAAAAATAATAGGTTCATTTTTTGCCGTAATATCGTCAGGACTTTTATTGCTTAGATTTCCGCTTAGATTCTACTGTTTTATGAACGTGTTTGTGTTCTTTTCGTCGTCGCTCGGCTCATGTGTAAACTTATATTACTACATTACCGACTATGATACAATAATACACTTTCTAAGTGGAATAATACTCGCAGAAGGCGGTAAACTCTTCGCTGAAAAAATAATTAACAAGCGCGAACTGAAAAACGATTTACTAATGTTATCATTATTTGCATTGTTATTTTCGTGTACCTGCGCCGCAGTTTGGGAAATATATGAATATGCAGTTGATGTAACGCTTGGAGCAAATATGCAGGGAACTAAGGAAAACACAATGAACGATATTATAGCAGGTGTATCGGGTGCTTTGGTATATTTAATTGTAAACTTTATAACCGATACAAACAAGAAAAACAAGGCGAATGTAAGAGTAAAATAAAAGAAACAACCTTTGTCTTATAGACAAAGGTTGTTTCTTTTCTGGTGCCGGAAGCGGGGGTCGAACCCGCACGGTATCGCTACCACTGGATTTTGAGTCCAGCACGTCTGCCAATTCCATCATTCCGGCTCAAGTACTCAAGCATTATACAACAACAATTCATAAAAATCAAGTCTTTTTTATAATTTAACTCAATTAAATTTTATGTTCTGCTTAATTAAGATACAAACGAAGACTCGTTTTAAAATATGAATATAATATTTAAATAATTAGCAGTTCAGGCAACAAAATTCGTTGACTTTTTCGGTTTAACGTGTTAAAATCTTTTTATGTCAAAAAGTCCGAATTTGTAATTTCGACTTTTTAATGTCTCATTTTTACATAAAAGAGGTTTCATTATGCCAATTACAGAAATTCTGGCCAAAAACGCCGAGCTTTACGGCGACGAGGTCAGCCTTGTTGAGATCAACCCCGGCGCAGACAAAAAAATGACCTGGCGTGAATTTGCTTTAACACAGCCCGTAGGCTCAAATTATCGCCGAGAAATAACCTGGAAGGAATTTGATGATACTGCTAACAGATTTGCAAATTTGCTTATAACCCACGGTGTCAAAAAGGGGACAAAGGTCGCTATTCTTTTAATGAACTGTATTGAATGGTTACCGATTTATTTCGGTGTTCTACGTGCAGGCGGTATTGCCGTTCCGTTGAATTACCGTTATGCTTCCGATGAGATCAAGTATTGCATCGAAAAAGCCGATGCAGAGTATCTTGCATTCGGTCCGGAATTTATTGGTCGTGTCGAAGAAATCGTTGATCGTGTACCGGATGTTAAGCTTTGGCTTTATGTAGGTGACGGTTGTCCTGCATTTGCGGAAAGTTATGATAAGATCATCAACAATTTCAGCAATGCCAACCCTAACATACCTTTGAACGATTCCGACGACGGTGCTATTTATTTTTCGAGCGGTACCACGGGATTCCCTAAGGCTATTTTACACGCGCACGAAAGTTTGATGCATTCGTGTAAAGTTGAGCAGAATCATCACGGTCAGACTCACGATGATGTTTTCCTTTGCATTCCGCCGTTGTACCATACGGGTGCCAAAATGCATTGGTTCGGAAGTTTTCTTGTAGGCGGTAGAGCGGTACTTTTAAAAGGAACTACACCTGAGCTTATTGTCAAAACCGCTTCGGAAGAAAAATGCTCTATAGTTTGGTTGCTTGTTCCGTGGGCACAGGATGTTCTCGATGCAATTGAACGCGGCGATATTGACCTTTCCGAATACGACCTTTCCCGTTGGAGATTGATGCATATCGGTGCACAACCCGTTCCTCCGTCGTTGATTAAGCGTTGGAAAGAGGTTTTCCCCAAGCACAATTACGATACCAACTACGGTTTGAGTGAGTCTATCGGCCCCGGATGTGTTCATCTCGGTATTGAAAATATCGACCACGTTGGCGCAATCGGTAAAGCAGGTTATGGTTGGGAAATTAAGATCGTTGACGAAAACAAAAACGAAGTTGCCAAAGGGGAAGTCGGCGAACTCGCCGTTAAAGGCCCCGGTGTAATGAAGTGTTATTATAAGGATAAAAAGGCGACCGACGAAGTTTTGGCAGACGGATGGTTATTTACAGGCGACATGGCCGAAGAGGACAAAGACGGATTTATCTGGCTTGTTGACCGTAAAAAGGACGTTATTATTACGGGCGGTGAAAACCTTTATCCCGTTCAGATTGAAAATTTCCTGAGGCAGAATCTTCCTGCAATAAAAGACGTTGCGGTTATCGGTCTTGCCGATCAGCGTCTGGGTGAGATAGCAGCTGCGATCATCGAGATTAAAGAAGGTTTTACTTTGACCGAAGAAGAGGTTGAAGCAGCCGCACAAAAACTCCCGCGATATAAAAGACCCCGCAAAATCATATTTGCCGATATTCCTCGTAATCCTACCGGAAAAATCGAGAAACCGACTTTAAGAAAACATTACGGTTCAAGTAATCTTGTTGCCGATACTACTACCAATTGATTGAAAGGATAAGTTTTATGAAGAAGTTACTTCTTGGTAATGCGGCTGTTGCACGCGGTGCGTATGAAGCAGGCTGTAAGCTTGTTTCTTCTTACCCCGGCACACCGAGTACCGAAATTACCGAATCTGTTGTTGAATACGATAATATTTACGTTGAATGGGCACCTAATGAAAAGGTAGCCGCTGAAGTCGCCATCGGCGCATCAATTGCTGGCGGCAGAGCTATGTCCTGTATGAAGCACGTTGGTCTTAACGTTATGGCCGACCCCGTTTTTACCGTTAGTTACATCGGTGCCAACGGCGGACTTGTGTTCTGCGTAGCAGATGACCCCGGTATGCATTCATCTCAGAACGAACAAGACTCACGTCATTACGCTGAAGCAGCTAAAATTCCTATGCTCGAGCCTTCGGATTCTTCCGAGTGTAAAGAGTTTACCAAAGCCGCTTTCAAATTGAGCGAAGAATTTGATACTCCTGTGTTCATCAGACTTTCAACCCGTGTTTCGCATTCACAAAGCCTTGTTGAACTTTGTGACCCTGAAGATGCACCTTTGAAGGATTATGAGAAAAATATCCCCAAACACGTTATGATGCCCGCAATGGCTAAAGGTCGACACGTTGTTGTTGAACAACGCACCGAAAAGTTGAAGGCTTTGGCCGTGAACTGTAATTTCAATAAAGTTGAAAAGAACGGTTCAAAAATCGGTGTTATTGCCGCAGGAACTACATACGTATATGCTAAAGAGGCCTTAGGCGACAAAGTCGACTACTTGAAGTTGGGTCTTGTTTATCCGCTTTCTGAAAATCTGATCAAGAACTTTGCAAAAGATTATGATGAACTGTGGGTTATCGAAGAACTCGATCCCGTTATCGAAACCTTTGTTAAATCTATCGGAGTTAAATGCAAAGGCAAAGAGTGCTTTACGCTTCTCGGCGAATATTCGCAGAATATGATCAAAAAGGCCGTTCTGGGAATCGATACCGAATCAATTCCCGAAGCCGCTATTCCTAACCGCCCTCCCGTACTTTGTGTCGGTTGCCCTCACCGAGGCACCTTTTACGTGCTTAAAAAGCTCGGTTTGACCGTTTCGGGCGATATCGGATGCTATACACTCGGTGCTGTTGCACCATTGCAGAGCGTTGATACAACTATTTGTATGGGCGCTTCGGTCAGCGCCGCTCACGGTATGGCCAAGGTCAGGGGAGAGGAGTTTAATAAAAAACTCGTCTCGGTTATCGGTGACTCGACATTTATACATTCGGGCATTACCGGGCTTATTGATATTGTATATAACAAGGGTGCAAACACCGTTATTATTCTTGATAACTCGATTACGGGTATGACGGGACATCAGCAAAACCCCACCACCGGCAAAACCATTCGCGGTGAAGCCACAAAACAAGTCGATCTTGAACTTTTGTGTAAGGCTGTCGGTGTCGAGAGGGTAAGAATTGAAGACCCATTCGACCTTAAAGGCTTTGAAGCCGCAGTCAAAGAAGAACTTGCCGCCGATGAACCCTCGGTAATTATCGCACAGCGCCCTTGCGCTTTGCTTAAATCGGTTAAATACACGGGTCGTTGTACTGTGGAGGCTGATAAGTGTAAGAGTTGCAAAATGTGTATGAAGCTTGGTTGTCCCGCTATTTCTTTCAAGGACGGAAAAGCTGTTATTGACCATTCTCAGTGTAACGGATGCGGACTTTGTGTCAATGTTTGTCCCTTCGGCGCTATCAAAAAGGAGGAAAAGTGATGGCTGACAATAAGAATATTATGATAGTCGGTGTCGGCGGTCAGGGAACTCTGCTTGCCAGCCGAATTTTGGGTAACGTAATTATTGACCTGGGCTTTGACGTGAAGGTCTCTGAGGTTCACGGTATGAGTCAGCGCGGCGGCAGCGTCGTTACCTACGTCAAATACGGTGAAAAGGTTTCATCACCGATAATCGACAAATCCGAAGCAGATATTATTCTCGCTTTTGAACGTCTTGAAGCACTCCGTGCTTTACCGTTCCTTAAAAAAGGCGGAAAGATGATCGTAAACGACCGTAGTATCAATCCTATGCCGGTAATTACCGGTGCCGCAGAATACCCTGAAGGCATCATTGATACTTTAAAACAAAATGCCGACGTTATAAGTCTGGATGCTTTGGAACTAGCTGAAAAAGCAGGAAGCATCAAGGCGGTAAACGTTGTTTTAATAGGTGTTTTGGCAAAATCGACCGATATTCCTTACGAGGTTTGGGTCGAGACAATTAAAAAGACTGTTCCCGAGAAATTCCTCGAGATCAACCTTAAAGCATTTGAATTAGGTTACAGAATTTAAATCCAGGAGGAACCGGTAACTATGAGCAAATATTATCAGCCCGAAATTGAGACAATGCCTTATGAGGAAATGCGCAAACTGCAGGACGAGCGCCTTGTTGCACAGGTCAAGCACGTTTGGGACAATGTTCCTTATTATCGTAAGAAAATGGAAGAAAAAGGCGTTACTCCCGATGATATCAAGGGCGTTGACGACCTTCATAAACTTCCTTTTGTTACTAAGGATGACCTTCGTGAGTGCTATCCTTACGGTCTTTTGGCCGCTCCTTTGAAGGATTGTGTCAGAATCCACTCAACCTCGGGCACAACCGGTAAGCGTGTTGTTGCATTCTACACTCAAAAGGATATTGACCTTTGGGAGGACTGCTGTGCACGTGCCATTACTGCAGTAGGCGGTACCGATGAGGATGTTTGTCAGATTGCTTACGGCTATGGTCTGTTTACGGGTGGCTCGGGAATGCATGGCGGTTCACACAAGGCCGGTTGTTTAACATTGCCTATGTCCTCGGGTAATACCGACCGTCAGTTGCAGTTTATGGTTGACTTGGGTGCAACCATAATTTGCTGTACTCCGTCTTATGCCGCATATCTTGCAGAATCAATTGAAGAACAGGGGATTCGCGATCAGATTAAGCTAAAAGCAGGTATCTTCGGTGCCGAGGCTTGGAGTGAAAGTATGCGTAAAGATATTGAAAACAAGCTTGGTATCAAGGCTTATGATATTTACGGTTTGACCGAAATTTCGGGTCCCGGTGTCAGCTTCGAGTGTGAAGAGCAGACCGGTATGCACGTTAATGAAGACCACTTCATTCCCGAAATTATCGACCCCGAAACGCATGAGGTTTTACCTTTGGGCGAAAAAGGTGAACTTGTTTTCACCTCTATTTCCAAAGAGGCATTCCCTCTGCTTCGTTACAGAACTAAGGATATTTGTGTTTTGTCGCGCGAAAAATGCTCTTGTGGCCGTACTCTCATCAAAATGGCTAAGCCTATGGGCAGAAGCGATGACATGCTTATCATTCGCGGTGTTAATGTATTCCCCTCACAAATTGAGGAGGTACTTATTGAGGTTGGTGGCGGTGATATTACACCCAACTATCTCATCAAAATTGACCGTATCAACAACACAGATACCTTCGATTTAGATGTTGAGATGAGTGAAGAAATGTTCTCTGATGATGTCAAGTCTATTGCCAAGGTTGAGAACGCCATCAAAGATAAACTTCGTTCTATCCTCGGTCTCGGCGTTAATGTACATCTTGTCAACCCCAAGACCATCACACGTAGCGAAGGTAAGGCAAAGCGTATTATCGATAACCGTAATATCTGATAAAGGAGGATTTTTGAAATGTTAGTAAAACAGGTTTCCGCATTTATTGAAAATAAAGCAGGTCGTCTTAATGAAATTGCTGATACTCTTGCCAAAAACAATATTGATATCAGCGCATTGTCTTTAGCAGACACCACCGATTACGGTATTGTCAGAATGATTGTTTGCGACCCTGAAAAGGCCGTTTTGGCACTTCGTGAATCGGGTGTTGTTTGTAAGATTACCGAAACTTTGGCAATCGCTATTGATGATGCTCCGGGTGGTTTTGCCAAAGGTCTTAAAGCGTTGACCGATAACGGCATTGAAATCAAGTATATGTATGCTTGTATCAGCCACGAAAAGGGCAAAGCACTTATGATTTTAAGTGTTGACGATCCCCAAAAAGCCGATGCTTTGCTCGCGTCTACCGATGCAGGTAAGGTCAACCCCTCCGAAATCTACCGTCATATCTGATTATAAAATGCTTAAAGCCACAGAAATTAAGATTTCTGTGGCTTTTTTTGTTGCAAATTACAGTCCAAGCGCGTAAAATAGTTACAGAGGTGATTTACTTGACAATGGTTTTAATAACCGCTTTGGGTGTCGGAGGTGCAACACTGTTCGGCGCAATTGTCGGTTTTATATTTAAAAACATTTCTCATAAATTCAGTGACATAGTTTTGTCTTTTGCAGCCGGTGTAATGCTTGCAGCTGCGATTTTAGGCTTAATTGTACCGTCGGTTGAGTACGGCGGTAAATACGGTTTAGTTATAACTATTGCAGGAATATTTGCCGGTGCACTTTGCTTGAATCTTATTGACCGTCTTGTGCCGCATATTCATAAAATGGTTGGTACAGACATCGAAAACCACAACTCCAACTCCAACACCAACATAAACAAAGTAATACTTTTTGTTTTGGCTATTGCTATTCATAATCTGCCTGAAGGCATTGCGGCAGGTGTTGGTTTTGGTTCGGGTAATACTTCGGAGGCTTTAGTTATAGCAGGTGG
>JAGBXM010000069.1 GCA_017629275.1 Clostridia bacterium | reverse complement strand
TTCAGCTAGGCAGTACTAATAGACCGACGGCTTGAACTTTGACCGCTTTGTGACTTTTCTTGTTCAGTTTTCAGCGTGTGTTCAGAAACACACGATTATTACTCCGACCAAAATTGGTCGGAGTTTTTTATTTTCTGATCGCCCGGGATGTCGGTCCATATAAAGGCGGTTGCCTCAGTATGACATATTGGGTGACTTCGAGTGTTGCCCCTACGAGGATATGAGGGAAGGTTTGCGGGCGCACACATAGGTGCGCCCCTACGACAGGGGATTTAGTTTTTTTGAATAAATTGCTTTAGGTGAGTAAATCTATAGAATGACAATTAAAAATAACCGTTTACTGCTTGTGATGCAGTGAACGGTTATTTTTGTATATTCGGATTATTGGTAATGCCTAATATATAGTCAACGGAAACGTTATAAAATGAGGATAATCTTATCAGTATGTCGGTCGGTATATCGCGTTGGCCGAGCTCGTAATTACTGTATACCTGCTGTGAACAGTTAAGTGTTGCGGCCATTTGCTTTTGTGTTAGATCGCGGTCTTCGCGCAGATCACGAATTCTTTTATACATTTTATTCACCCGAATATATTATACCAACCGCAAAATGCAGTATTGACAAATACCGCAAATTGCGGTATTGTTATAGCGCGAGAGGGGGTGAAAATATGGCACAATGCAGAAATTGTAAAAAGGAAGTAGCAAAGGATGCTAACATCTGTCCGTATTGTGGAACTTCGTTCCCGTCTAATGATTTTATTTCTAAAGCAAAAAGCATTCTTCTCGCGGTTGCTTTTGTGGCAATATTCATTTTTGTTATAGTTCTTTTCGTAAAATCAGTAGGTGGAATGGGCGTCGTATTATCGGCATTGTTACTTGGCGTAGGCGCTGGTGTTGCGTGTTATGGTGTGATTTTCTTTACTAAGTCAGAAGAAATTGCTCAACGTGAAAAAGGAGACAAGGAATTTATCAATAAGTTTTATAAGATACTTGGAGCAACTATGACAATAGGCGGTATTGTTTTATGTATTGTTTGCTTTACTCAAATGATAAAGTGAAAATCGAGAAGATTCCTCGCTATGCTCAGAATGACAGATATTATAATTTATTTGTTTAATAATGGGCGCACACATAGTTGCGCCCCTACGACAGGGGATTTCACATTTTGAAGGGTACGGCGCCCTCGGCATCCCGAAGTCTGTCGTCAAATTGCAGAAAAAAGGCTATCGCAGGTTGTGTAGTGCCTTGATTTCGGAATTTCTTGTATTATTTGAACGCGGAATTACCGAATCGGTACCTAAGGGACCTAATCTTGACTTTTGTGCTAATTTCCCGAGAGGAAATTTTGCGATAAGTCTCGACTTTAAACGGTTTGCCGAGGATAACGGATATGATTATGACAGATTCCGAAAACTTTTTAAATTACAGTTTGGATTGGCACCTAAACAATTTGTTATTGAACAATGGCTGAAAAAGGCGTATACTTTAGTTACCGAGACCAAAGAGACCTGTACCGATATTGCTTATTTTTGCGGTTTTTCGGATCAGGCGCAGTTTTCAAAAATGTTCAGACGCAGATTCCGTTATTCACCCGAAGAGGTGAGACGGCAACTGAAGACCGATAAATAAAGAAAGGTTGACGAAGATGAAGTTTTATAAAATCATTTGTTGTTTGCTGTGCGTGTGTTTGTTATTTTTGTTCACTGCCTGTAAAAAAGACAAGGGCGACGTGAGTGACGTTTCGTCAGAAACCGTTTCGGTCGAAGTGCCTGAAAAAATTCCCGACTCGGTTCAAAAAATCGCAGTTATTAACGGCGGTGCTCCGCTTTATAAGTTTAATGACGATATTTATAAGCTTGACGTGCCGACGTCCGGTATTTACGTCAGCGTTTTCTTTGTTAAGGATGGGTCGAAGTGGTATATAATCGACACGGCCTCAAGCGGTATGGACGTTATGAACTACGTTATACCGGGAACCCGTGAGCTTGGCATCGACCTTGAAAAGGTCAAGGGTCTGGTTATTACACATCGGCATAATCTTCACGCGGGTGGTCTTTCGACCTTGGCCAAGGCGTGTCCCAATGCCGATATTTACGGTATTACGTCTAACTTTCCACCCGAAAACGATAATACTTACAAGATTACCAATTATGTCGGTAATAACATAGAGTACGTGACGATCGACGGACACGAGGAACAGGTTATAGGATACTTTGACCACCGCACCAAGACGTTGTTTGCATCGGACGGCATTCAGCTTTACGGTGTCGGTGACCGCGGTTGCCAAATCAAAGATATTGACGTGTATCTTGCTTCAATGAACAAGTTGAAGGAAATGGATATTGAAAATATAATAGCTTCCCACGCGTTTTCGCCTCACGGCGCTTATGCGATAGGAACAGATGCGGTTCAACAGTATATTAACGATGGAATCGATCTGCTTGAGGAATTGATGGCTTTTGTCAAAAAGCAAATGTCAGAGGGCGTGACCGACGTCAACGTGATAGAAAAGCGGTATATTAAGGAAATGAGCGAAAACTATGCCGATTTTCCGACCGACGGGTTTGACGAGGTCATAAGTCTGATAATGACGCATGAAAAATAATTATTATAAGATTCATAAAATGTCAAGAAGTGATAAGATATAGGAGTAAGGCAGTGCTTTATAAGTTTAACGATA
Source organism: Clostridia bacterium (assembly GCA_017629275.1). Lineage (GTDB taxonomy): Bacteria > Bacillota > Clostridia > Oscillospirales > Acutalibacteraceae > UMGS172. The sequence continues at coordinate 47,038 of JAGBXM010000069.1, read as the reverse complement.
ACATTTTTAAATTAGAGGTTCCGTTTGCAGGGATATACACAAGCGTGTTCTTTATTAAGGTTGAGGGCGGTTACGTAATTGTTGATACGGGCACAACGGCCTCTGACGTCAACAACTATATTGTGTCGGCTTTAGGTGAACTCGGCATTTCTACCGACGGTATTTTAGGTATTTTGTTGACCCATTCACACGGCGACCACGCAGGAGGCCTTTCTGCTTTGGCATCACTTTGTCCCAATGCTACCGTTTACGGAATGAGGGACAGTAATGCGTCGGCGGGAAGCAACGTTTACGTCGGTGTATCGGACTGTGACATAATTGCTAAATATATTAGGGTTGTGGCCATAAAGGGTCACGATACCGATACCTGCGGATATTTTGACACCCGTTCAAAAACCCTTATTTCGGGTGACAGTATTCAGATACACGGAATCGCTTTGTGGGGCTGTCAGGTAAGGCATATTGATGATTATTTGGCTTCGATGAAAAAACTGCGGGGATTAGATATTGAAAACATCCTCGTTTCACACGAGTATTGTCCAAGCGGTGCTTATGCTTTGGGATTTGATGCCTCACAAAAGTATATTGAGGACAGTATTGCTGCACTTGAAACGCTGGTAAGCTTTACTCAGAGGTTATATAACCAAGGCGTGACCGATGTTAATGAGATTCAAACCCAATACGTTCAGCTTATGAAGGCGACCTATCCCGAATTTCCGACTAAAGGTTTTGATACCGCGATCAAAGCCGTAATTTTACAGAAATTGAACTAAAAAATGCCCGAGTTTGAACTTGTATGTTCAGACTCGGGCTTATTTATCAGTAAATCAGTTCGCAATTGCTGTTTTGGAGGGCTTCGATCCATTCTGCTGATGGTTTTTTGTTGGTTATAACGGTGTCAAACTCTGAGATCTCACAGACCTTGGCAAAGGATACCTTGTTGAATTTGGTGCTGTCAACCGCCAAAACCTTACGTTTGGCTGATTTGATGAGTGCCATTTTGATGGCGGCTTCGGACTCGCTTGACTCGGTGCAACCCTTGTTAAGGTCAATACCCTTGCACGAGCAGATACAAAGGTCAACATTGAAGTTGGAAAGGGTCTTTTCGGCAATTCCACCGACCAAAGAGAGGCTGCCCGTTTTTAAAGAACCGCCGGTCGAAATGATGTTCCAATCACTCTTTTGTGAGAATTCCAGCATAATTTCCACCGAGTTGGTTATAAGGGTGAGGTTTTTGCGGTTGGTGGCCATCTTTATGACCTCAAGGGCGGTGGTGCTGGAATCGAGTGCGATATAGTCGCCGTCGCTTATCACGGGCAGACAAAGCGCGGCAATATGCTTCTTTTCCTGTATATTGGAGTTCTGCCTTACGTGGAAGGGAAGGTCGTAAAATGTATTTTCGGCCTTGATGGCGCCACCGTAGAATTTTTCGGCCAAGCCTTCTTGTTCTAACTTTTCGAGGTCGCGACGGATGGTTTCGTCCGATACGTCGAACTCGACGGCAAGTTCGTTGACCAGAACCTTGCCTTGTTCGCAAAGTTTTTTATAAATGAGGTTTTTTCTTTCAATTGCAAGCATTTTCGATACCTCCTAAGGTTTCAGCAATACCACATAGTTAGAGTGTGGATTTTAACAAATAATACCACGAAATCCACATTCTGTCAATAAATAATGTTTTATGAGGTCGGTACAAACCACTTGTGTGAGTTACTTTGATATGGTATAATATTTTTGATTAGTATTTTCGGGTGATATTATGAAATACAATACATATCTTTTTGATTTTGACGGAACCCTGGTCGACTCGATGCCGACCTTTGTTGCGGTTATGCTTCGTATTTTGGATGAAAACAACGTCGACTATGGTGACGATATTGTGAAGATAATTACCCCGTTAGGCTTGAAGGGCACGGTCGATTATTTTGTGTCAATAGGGCTTGACCGACCCAAAACGGAAATCGTGGGGTTGATGAAGGAATATATGCTTCACGAGTACGTTTACAATATCCCTGCCAAGGACAACGTGGTTGAGGTCCTGAAGGAATTGAAGCGGCGCGGTTGCCACCTGAACGTTTTGACAGCGAGTCCGCATATAACGCTTGATGCCTGTCTTAAAAGACTCGGACTTTTCGATATGTTCGACAACGTGTGGTCGTGTGACGATTTCAATACCACCAAAGCCGACCCCCAGATCTACAAAGCGGCCGCCGAAAAAATGGGTGTGTCGGTCGCAGAAGTTTTGTTTTTGGACGATAACTGCAATGCTGACAGAACGGCCAAAACGGCGGGGATGGACGTTTGCGGTGTGTATGACGATTCATCGAAGGATTATGTTGATGAGATGAAGTCGGTTGCCGATTATTATATTTACGATTTCAAAGAATTACTGGATATCTGAGGTGCTTTATGACGGTCACGGTTGCAATAGATTCTTTCAAGGAAAGTCTTTCGTCGGTCATGGCGGGTAACGCCGTCAAAGATGCAATTTTAAAGTGTGACCCCCTGACGACGGTCTTTGTGAGACCGCTTGCTGACGGCGGTGAGGGTACGTGTGATACCTTGTGCGAGGGGCTTGGCGGCGAGTTGGTAAAACTAAAAGTTGCGGGTCCTTTGGGTGACGAGGTTGAAGCGCAGTATGCCGTGTTGAATGATAAAAATACCGCAGTTATGGAAATGGCTTCGGCGGCGGGTATTATGCTGGTGCCGAGTGATAAAAGGAATCCGTTGAATACCACAACCTTTGGTGTGGGTGAGATGATAGCCGATGCTGTGACTCGCGGTTGCCGTCGCTTTATTATTGGCATTGGTGGAAGTGCTACCAACGACGGCGGCACGGGAATGCTTAGTGCGTTGGGCTTTAAGTTTTTAGATGATTTTGGTCAAGAAATACCGCTTGGTGCTAAAGGACTTGAGTCTTTGAGAACTATTGACTGCGGCGGTGTTATGCCTGAACTTGCGGAATGTGAGTTTAATGTTGCCTGTGACGTGGACAATCCGCTTTTGGGGCCTTCGGGCTGCAGTGCTGTGTTTGGCCCTCAAAAGGGCGCGACACCCGAAATGATTTCCGATATGGATTTGTGGCTTGAAAGGTTTGCTAAAATCAGTTCTACGGTGTCAAGTAAAGCCGACGCCTTGTTCCCGGGGGTCGGTGCAGCAGGCGGTTTAGGGTTCGCATTCAGATGTTTTTTAAATGCAGAGCTCAGGTCGGGTGTCGATCTTGTTCTAAAAGAGACGGCGCTTGAGGAATATATTAAAATTTCCGACATTGTTGTGACGGGCGAGGGTCGTCTTGATTCGCAGACCGTTATGGGCAAGGCTCCTGTCGGGGTGGCAAAATTGGCCAAAAAGTATAATAAAAAGGTTATTGCGTTTTCGGGGTGCGTGACCGATGATGCCGAGGCTTTAAATCAACACGGCATCGACGCGTTTTTCCCGATATTACGTAACGTTGTAAGTCTTGATGAGGCTTTGAATACGGATAACGCATATAAAAATCTTAAAAGTACGGCGTATCAGGTGTTCAGGTTATTATTTGATGTTAAAGGGTGAGTTGAATGAGTTTTGATGTGAGATTTCAAATGGTTGAATATTTCAATACGGGACTCCAATATGCTGTTGTTTTTGATGATGACAGCTCGGTTGACTCGACTTTAACCGAAGAAATGAAATATAATATGCTCTTCGAGTATATTTGTTTTGGACTTATGGACTTTGTGAAATTCAGGGCGTTGTGTCAGGCTTCCGACTGTGAGGTACTTGGGTTTATTGAGTCGATGGATAAAACCTTTGGTGTGACCTTTCAGTCGGTTGAATATATCGCCGAACAACTTAAAACTCTGGGACTTTTAAAGGCTCAGAATTTCAAATTCTATCTTGAATTAAAAGAGTTGTTTTGTTCGGTCGGTTTAAATGAAAATATTGAAATTCCGTTGATGTTTGTGACTCGGCTTAGTCGACAGGGTCGGTTCGGCAGAGTTAATGATAAGCTGGTAAGCAAAAAGTTTTTGAAGTTTTTAAAGGTTTTGAACGGCAAGTGGGGAGACAGAAAGTTTAAAGAGATTCTGAGTTCTTATGAGCGACTTGCCGCGGAGATTCAAAGGTTGACCGATGGAGGGAAATAATGTTCAGACAGTTTTTTAAGTGTGACCGTCATAGTGAAATTCCTGTTATTGGCGGTAAATTTTCACGAAGGTTTGACGGAAAACAGTTTTTTAATCTTGTGTTTGAAAATTCTGAAGGCGATATTAAAACGGTTGCCAGAAACGTTGAGATGATTGCTCCGTTTTTGGATAATGCGATAGTTATGCCCAAAACGGTTTTCGGAAAAAACGGATATATCGTCGTCATTTTTGTTGAGGATGGCAACCTCAAACCTGCTATCGGCTATATTTCAAACCTTGGATTTGCAGTCTATTATAAAGACGGAGACCTTATAAAATATACAAAGGACCGTTATGAAACAATAATCTATTATAAGGCGCAGTTGTCGGCCTTGGGGTTGCCCGAGGGCGGAACAATAGAATTTCACGACGATTATTTTTGTTTTGAGAGCGAAAGACGTGCTTTTGTTAAACAAGAGTTTTTCGATTATGAAGGGAATCCTCATTATAAATACAAGGCGCAGTATACGTCGCAGGTTGTTATGGGTGAGTTAAAGTCTATACTGTCGGGCGGTGCGTTGTCGGCTGATGGCCCCGATGAATATATGGAGATTATAAACGACGTGCTTTTCAGCAGTAGCTGTGTTTCGCCCGATGCGGTGTTGAAATTGGTTGATGCCGAGTGCCGCTTTTCCGAGCCTGATAAAGAAATTGCCGCCGCATTGAAAAGACTTGCCGAAGGCTTTGATAAAAGCAGAGTGCTATTGTTTGAAAGGTATATTAAGGCGTTGCTGCTTGCAACCGATGAACTGTACGGTAAGATTTCGCTTGAAAAGGCATTTCAAAGAGCCGACGTTATCTTTGATATTGCCGTGCGGGATTACGGTGAAGCGGTGTTTGACGATCCTGATAAGTTTAATAAATTGATGTTGAAGCTCGACGAGTTTGAATGAATTTTGTTAACCTATCAAAAGAAGAGAGGGATTACCTTGTTTTTGGGAATGAAAACGGTCAATGTGGGTGACTCGAGACGGGTTCATCTGTTGCCAGGAATGAAGGAATACGTTGAGGTCGGACAAGAATATAAGGTTTATCGCGGTGTTGATTGGGACAACGGAAAATACACGTTGGTATTCAGATTTGACGATATGGCACAAGAGGGAGAGGTATTTGTTAAGGAATATAAGATTCCTGCCAACAAAACCATTAAAGTACCGCCTGAGGTTTACACCGAAATGCAGGGCGAATGTGATCTTGTCGGAATGTTTGACCGAATCGAATTGGTAAGATCCGACTGTGTCGATACACCTTCTTTGGATGATATTGAAAAACTTGCAAAATCGCTTGATTTAATTTGATTTCTGCTAAATTTGTTGTTGTATATTTCAGGTCTTTATGGTACAATATTATGACTTTTGAAATTTAGGATGTTTGATTTATGCTAAAAAGACTATTTGCACCCACCGATATGACCAAGGGTGCTCCGTGGAAGGGTATATTGCAGTTTACATTGCCGATGCTTATCGGTAACATTGCACAGCAGTTTTACAGTACGGTCGATACCATCGTTGTCGGAAGATTTGCCGAGAACGGTGATAATGCTATTGCCGCGGTTGGCAGTGCGTTGCCCATTATCAATATGATGTTGGTTTTGTTTATCGGTATTTCGGCCGGTGCCAGTGTTATGGTTGCACAGTATTTCGGTGCCAAAAACCGTGAGGGACTGTCGTATACCGTCGGTAACTGTATCACCGTTACCGCTATCGCTTCGGTAGCGTTGATAATTGTTGTTGCTCCGTTTTTGCGGCAGGTGTTGGAGCTGTTAAATACTCCCGAGACCATAATTGACGGATGCTATGACTACCTGTTTATATCATTGGTCGGTATCGCGGGAATGGCTTATTACAATATTTTAAGCGGCATTATACGCGGCCTCGGAGACTCTGTTTCAGCGCTTATTTATCTTTTGATTGCTACAGTTTTGAATATTGGTCTTGATATTTTATTTGTGGCTAAATTCCATATGGACGTTGCAGGTGTTGCACTTGCCACCATTATTTCGCAGTTTGTGTCGTCGGCGTTTTGCCTTGTAAAGCTTGCCAAAATGCGTAATATGTTCGATTTTGGGTGGCATTTTATGAAGCCGGTTTCAAAATACGTTAAAACCATAGTTAAATTGGGTCTGCCGTCGGGACTTACTCAGGCGATTTTCTCGTCGGCAATGATAGTTGTTCAGTCGTTGACCAACAGCTTCGGTGAAATGTTTATTGCCGCTAACGTTGTTACTATGCGTGTTGACGGATTTGCTATGATGCCCAACTTCTCGTTTGGCACGGCGCTTACCACCTATGCGGGACAAAACGTCGGAGCAGGCGACTATGATAGGGTTAAAAAGGGTGCCAAGCAGGGCACTTTGATGGCGGTGCTTTGTTCGGCGGCCATAACGGTCGTTATTCTTATTTTCGGTAAAGGGCTTATGAGTATATTTACCGAGACCACCGCTTTGGTCGAGCGCAGTTATTATCTTATGAAGGTTCTTGCGGTGGGTTATATCGCAATGGCGGTTACTCAGAGTCTGTCGGGTATTATGCGCGGTGCAGGTGACACTATGACTCCGATGTGGATATCGCTTATCACCACCGTTGCGGTACGTGTGCCGTTGGCTTACGGTATTGCATATTTCACTTCACCGACCGGTGTTTTGGCCGATGGCGAACCGCTCTGCATTCAGATATCGTTGCTTTCCACCTGGGTGTTGGGTGCGGTGCTTACCTTCCTTTTCTATAAAATGGGCAAGTGGAAAGGTAAGGCTATAAATTAGGTAATAATATATTTATTATAAAAACTTTTAAGGAGTACAGTTATGAACGAGCAAAACAAGTTCAAGCCGTATATTCCTGCAGACAGGGTAACCCCTGAGTTGACGGTTACGTCGATCATTATGGGTATTCTTTTGGCAGTTATATTCGGTGCAGCGAATGCTTATTTGGGCCTTCGCGTCGGTATGACGGTTTCGGCTTCTATCCCTGCGGCGGTTATCGCGATGGGTGTTATCCGTGTCGTTATGCGCAAAAATTCTATTCTTGAGTCCAATATTGTTCAAACCATCGGTTCTGCAGGTGAGTCGCTGGCGGCAGGTGCTATTTTCACGCTTCCCGCACTTTTCCTGTGGGCAAGAGAAGGCATTATGGACAAGCCCGGTATTGTTACCATTACCGTAATCGCACTTTTGGGCGGTTTGCTTGGCGTGTTCTTTATGATTCCGCTTCGTAATGCACTTATCGTCCGTGAGCACGGCGTTCTGCCTTACCCCGAAGGACAGGCTTGTGCCGAGGTTATGTTGGCAGGTGAAGAGGGTGGTTCCAAGGCTTCGACCGTTTTCGCAGGTATGGGCTTCTCGGCACTCTTCAAGTTTATCATTGACGGTTTGAAAATAGTTCCCGGTGAGGTATCTTATCAGGGACCGAGACTTTATCCCGGTGCTATCGGAACACAGATATATCCTGCTGTTATGAGCGTCGGTTACATCTGCGGCCCGAGAATTTCGTCGTATATGTTTGCAGGCGGCGTACTTAACTGGTGCGTGCTCATTCCGTTTATGGTACTTTTTGCAGGTGACTATGTTTCGGCTCTTGCCGACGGTGCGACCGTTTCTGCACTTTTTGAGGCAGGCGGGGCCAGTGCTATCTGGAGCAAGTACACCCGTTACATCGGTGCAGGTGCTTTGGCCGCAGGCGGTATCATCAGCCTTATCAAGAATCTTCCGCTTATCGTTACGACCTTTGTCGGCGCCGTTCGGGGCTTCTCGGTCGGCGGTGCAGGTACCGTCCGTACCGATAAGGACATCAATATGAAGATAGTCCTTATTGCTATTCTTGTGTTGACCCTGGCCGTATGGCTTGTTCCCGCTATCCCCGTATCGTTGATCGGTGCCGTTATCGTTGTTATTTTCGGTTTCTTCTTCGCAACCGTTTCTTCACGTATGGTCGGTATCGTCGGCAGTAGTAACAACCCCGTTTCGGGTATGGCTATTGCAACGTTGCTTATCGCAACCCTCATTCTTAAATTGACGGGTGAAGCAGGTGCCGCAGGTATGCAGGCTGCTATTGCTATCGGTTCCATTATTTGTATCGTTGCCGCCATTGCGGGTGACACTTCGCAGGACCTCAAGACAGGCTTCCTTTTGGGTGCAACACCTAAAAAGCAGCAGATCGGTGAGGTTATCGGTGTTGTGGCTTCGGCCTTTGCTATTGGTGCAACCCTTTATCTGCTTGACTCGGCTTGGGGCTTCGGCTCGGAAGAACTTGCCGCTCCTCAGGCAACTATGATGAAGATGGTTATCGAGGGCATTATGGACGGCAATTTGCCTTGGGGCCTTATCCTTGTCGGTGTGTTTGTCGCAGTTGTTGTTGAGCTTATCGGTGTTCCTGTTCTGCCCTTTGCAATCGGTGTTTATCTGCCCGTTCAGTTGAACGCTTGTATTATGGTCGGCGGTATCATCCGTTGGTTCTTCGACAAGATGAAGAACGAGGAACAGAAAAAGGTATCGGTCAACAACGGTATTCTGTTCTGCTCGGGTATGATCGCAGGTGAGGGTATTGTCGGCTTGTTGTTGGCTATCCTTGCGGTGTTCGGTGTCGGTGAGGTTATCGACCTGTCGGGCATTTTGAATCTTCCTGCCGCCGTTTCCAATATCGGTAGCCTTGTGCTGTTTGCCGTGATTATCTTTACGCTTGTATACTCTACGGTTGCTAAGAAACGCAAGAACGGTTAAGTATGAAGAAAAAAAGAAACGTTATATCGACTAACTATCTTGAAAGAAAACCCAAGCGCCATCTCGATATCGGTTGGAAGACCGAGGAGGACGGCAAGGTGACTTTGGAGATAGAAAACGTCGGTTGGGCAAACAAGTTGGCTCAAAAGCTTTTTAAAAGACCGAAGGTCAGTTACGTTCATCTTGACGAGATGGGTAGTTTTATCTGGCCTTTGATGGACGGCGATAAGGATATTATCGCCCTGGGTAAGGATGTCAAAGAACATTTTGGTGACAAGGCCGAGCCGTTGTATGAACGCTTGGCACAGTTCTTCAAAATACTTGACAGTTATCATTTTGTCGAGTGGACGTACATCCCCGAATCAAAAAAGAAGAATAGTAAGTAAAGAGAAAACCTCCGCTTTGAGTCTTAGCTCAAAGCGGAGGTTTTGGCTGTTATTCCGATGAGTTTATGACAAGGAATCTTTTAGGGGTAAGATTCCTCACGTGCGTTCGGAATGACAGGGGAATTATATTCGGGTTTAAAGTTCTATGAGTTCCTTTATCATTTCAGCGTACGTCACGCCGTTGTCGTAGTCCTTGCGGGCATAGTGCGTGTGGGTGCCGTGCATTTCTTTTAGAATAACTTTATTCATATCATATCCGAAATGCTTTAAAGTACCAAGCACCAACATAGTCTGCTCGTAACGGTTTTTCATATCATTGTCCGATACGATAAATGCCATTTTGGGGTAGCTTTCCTCAAGTCCGATATAATAAAGCGGTGCGGTTTCGTCCACTATAACACGGCGGCTGTCCACACCGCTGTATTTCAAAACCTTAAAATGTGCGGTGGGCTGACCTGCATCGTGGAAGTAACCTGATATCTCACTAAGGTCGATACCGACGGCATTCAACCAACGGCGGTCGAAGCATAGCATCATTGAAAGATAACCGCCTGCCGACGAGCCACCGACGTAGATACCCTCACATTTGCCGTAGGTCGAAATATTATCCTTGACCCATTTTACGGCCGATGCCGCATCTTCGATAAAATCGGGATATTTAGCGTCGGGGTACATACGGTATTCGACCGAAACCGAGGCTATTCCTCTTGCGGACAATTGCTCCGCAATATGTTGGAAGCCTTTGCGACTGCCTTTTTCCAAGCCACCGCCGTGCAGGTGCACGTAAACGGGGAAGCTGTCGCATTCGGGAAGATAAACGTCTAGTAGTTGCATATCGGAAGCGTTTTCAACATAAGGGATGTCAAAATAGGTTTTCATATTATTTCTCCTTATTCTGCTCGGCTAATTTATCGAGTTTGCGGTTTCTGAAATAGAGGCAGAAATCGGCAAAAACCATAATGAAGTTCAGCACGTAGAAGAACAGAACGTACCATTTTGAGCTGAAATTTGCCATATAGGTCTCGTTGATGAGCTTGGAGATTATTCCTGCAACGTAGCCAAACAGGATCAGGCACAAAAACGACAAACTCTTGCCTTTGGCGGTGCGAACCTTGTAAGAACGGATAACGTTGAAGGGCCACGAAGCGCCAAAGCTGACGATCATTAGGATTTCAAAAATTTCGAATAAATCGGGCATTTATATCACTCCTTTTGACTAGATGATACACCTAAAAACCAATATTGTCAAGAATGTGATAATGTGTGGTAACTATACATTGACAGTTATGGTTGGCTGATATATAATTAGCATAGGCTTGAAAAGAGTACGGACAACTGTAAGGTACGTACCTACAAAAGTAAAGGAGATTATTTATGGAACTTTTACAACTTACATATTTTTGTGATGCGGCCGAAAGTGAGAATTTTTCCAAAACTGCGCAAAAGTTTGGGGTGCCTGCGTCCAATATTTCTCAGACGGTTCACCGACTTGAAAAGGAACTCGGCGTCAGTCTGTTTGACCGCCGCGCCAATAAGGCGACGCTCAATGAAGCGGGTAGGGTGTTTTATGAAAAGGTCAAGATTGCATTGGATGCTTTAGAAGAGGGTAAATTGCGACTTTCTGACCTTAAAGGTGTTGTGTCGGGCGAGGTTAGGTTGCTTATTTTGACCAACCGTAACACCGTGACCAAGGCTATTGAGAAATTCAAGAAAAAATATCCTCAGGTTATCTTTTCGGTCAGTCACCGATTGGACAATGCCGAGGATGATTTTGATTTTATTATAAGTGACCAACCGCCGTTCACACGTCGGTTGCAGAAACGGTTGCTTATCACCGACGAAATGATGTTGGCGGTGCAAAAGGGTAGTCGTTGGGACGTTGATGAAATCGACCTGTCTAGTTTAAAAAACGAGCGGTTTATTTCGATGCACTCTAACTCGAGTCTTTACCGTACCGCGTACAGAATATGTGCCGATTTTGGGTTTGCTCCCAACATTGCCATTCAAAGTGACGACCCGTATTATATGCGAAAATACATTGAACTCGGAATGGGTGTAGCCATTGTGCCCAGTGTTTCGTGGAGCGGCCTTTTTGCTGACAGTGTGGTTTTAAAAAGTCTTGGCGGTGTAAAGCGCGAAACCTACATTTTCAGCGACCCCGAAAAGTATATGCCGACGGTGGTAAAACTGTTTTTGGAAGAATTGCTTGAGGTTTGTGGGGAGAGTAAATAAGGATGAATTAAAAGCAGGTGCAGTTCATCGTGGACTGCACCTGCTTTGGGTTTTGAGGATATTATCCGTTGGTCTGGATGCTGTCGCCTTTAAGGTCGATGGGATCACCGAGATAGGTGGGTTCGGGTTTGAAAATGCACCAGATAAAATCTTTGTTTCGGGCTACTATTTCACGAAGATCGCGTGTAAGTTGTCCGTGGTAACGGTGCAAGGTGGCCGATACACCGACCGCCTCAATCCCGAAGCTTCCTGCATTATATAAAGCGCGGTAAAGATGATATTCCTGTGTTACGATGACGGCCGACTTTACGCCGAAAATGGCATCGGCGCGGTACATACTTTCGTAGGTATTAAAACCTGCGTGGTCGAGAAACACCTTTTCGGCCGGCACACCTTCCTTAACGGCATAATCCTTCATTGCATTGACCTCGTCATAATTTTTGCGACCGTGGTCACCCGACATTATTATTACGGGAGCGACACCTTGCTTATAAAGGCTGACACCCGTTATGAGTCGGTCGAGTAACATATCGGTAGGGGTGCCGTCGGGCTTGACACCGCAACCGAGGATTATTATTGCATCGTATTGTTTGGTGAGCTTTTCTGCCGACATAACATTGCTTTTTTGCGAGTGTTTGACAAAAATATTTACCGAAATTGCGTAAACACCCATCAACGCTATTATTAAACTTAACGCAAGAAGTATTTTGAACCATTTTCTCTTTTTAAACATTTTTTGCCGCTCCTTTGGTTTACATAATCTTATTATATATGTTGTGATACATTCTGTCAAGGAGAGGTTTGACTACTCATCCGTCACAAGGGAAGGCTAAGATTCTTCGCTAAGACCCTTCGGCGGGGTACGCCTCAGGGCGACACTGCGGTGTCGGCTCGGAATGACGGCGGGATTTCAGAAGTGGGTTTGATAAAACGCTCATAAATCAAAGAAAAACCCTTTAAAAATTAACATTTGGGGTAGATTTTTTTTAAGGTATAGTATAAAATCAAAATGTGAAATTATATTTTTGCTTTGAAACGGAGGCAATTGTATGTTTAAAAAGAATCTTAAAAACCCGCCGAAAAAGTACCGTCCTGCGCCGTTCTGGTCGTGGAACGAAAAGCTTTCGGTCGACGAGACTGTCCGTCAGGTCAGAGAGATGGAAGAGGTCGGTATCGGCGGTTATTTTATGCACGCACGTGGCGGATTACAGACCGAGTATCTGTCCGACGAATGGTTTGATAACGTTAAGGCTACCGTTCGTGAGGGTAAGGCTTTGGGGATGGAGTCCTGGGGTTATGACGAAAACGGTTGGCCGAGCGGTTTTGGTTCGGGTGCCGTAAACGGTCTGGGTCTGAAATATCAGCAGAAGTATTTGAGAGCAGAGGAGACCGATGAAGCCAAAAATACTGAGTTTACCATCATCAACATTCCGTTTGTCGGTAAGAACGTACATATTTATTATGACGTCAATCCGTTCTATGTTGATACCTTGGACGGTGAGGTTATTTCGGAATTTATCCGCACTACCCACGTCGCTTATAAAGAGACTTTGGGTGACGAGTTTTCGGATATGGCAGGCTTTTTCACCGACGAGCCTCAGATTTCACGAAACGGATATCCGTGGTCGTTTATCTTGGAACAGGAGTATATGAAGGCTTACGGCGAGGCCTTGGCGCCGATGCTTTTGGACCTTTTTTATGACACCGAAACCTCGACCGAGACCAAGTACAAGTATTGGAAGTTGGTTTGCGACCTGTTCTCGGAAAACTTTATGAACAACATCTACAAGTGGTGTGAAGAGAACGGAAGTCGCCTGACGGGTCACCTGGTTATCGAAGAGGGACTTCACGCACACGTTTTGGCTAACGGTGCCGGTATGCCGCATTATGAGTATATGCACATCCCCGGAATGGACCACCTTGGACGCAGTCTGAACTCCATTCAATGTCAGATGCAGCTCTGCTCGGTTGCCAATCAGCTCGGCAAAAAGCAGATTCTCTCCGAAACCTTCGCTTTGTGCGGTTGGAACGTAAGCTTTCAGGAGCTTCGTTGGATATATGAAAATCAGATGGTGCACGGTGTCAATTACCTTTGTCAGCATCTCGAAGGCTATACCCTTCGCGGCATCAGAAAGCGTGACTATCCGGCAACCCTTTTCAAACAGCAGCCGTGGTGGGGTGACTACCGCACCTTTAACGATATGGTCAGCCGTATCGGTATGCTGATTGCCGAAGGTGCAATAAATCACGAAATACTTGTGCTTCACGCGGCCGATTCCGCTTGGGCCAATTTCGATATAAGATCACCTCAGTATTCGATCAACCTTGTAAACAATATGGTCGACGTTCAGAAGCGTCTTGAGCATGCACAACTGCAGTATCACCTGGGTGATGCAACCATTATGAAGCGTCACGCCAAGGTTAAAGACGGCAAAATCAACATCGGCACTCAGAGTTATTCGGTTGTTATAGTACCTCCTATGGATTGTCTTAACGACAACACGTTTGAGATTCTTAAAGAGTTCAAGGCGCAGGGCGGTTTTGTTATATTTACCGAACTGGTTCCCGCTATGATAAACGGCAAAAAGACCGATGAAGTTTCAGAGTTTGCCAAAACCTGCGTAAACGTTGACCACACCGAGGTCGCAGACGTTATTCCCGAAGAATACCGTAAAATCACACTCGACTATGAGGGTGACCATTTTAACGAGCCTGTCATTACGGCCGTCCGCCGTTTCGACGACCAGAAAATGACTATGTATTATCTGCAGAATCCTTGCCAGACAAAGCACGACGTTGTGGCTTATGTTAAGGCGAAAAGTGCGGTACGCTTCAATGCGGCAACGGGCGAGGAAGAGCCTGTGGTATACACCCAAAACGGTGACAAACTGGCTATCGAATGCACGGTTTATCCGCAAGGCTCGGTCGTATTGTTTGCCTATGATGAGGACGTTTTCGCTCCCGCCGAAAAGAACGCCGCCGTATTAAAGCCGCTTGAGTTTGAGGGCGAGTGGGAGATTGTTGCCGATGACAACGCTTTGACGTTGGATTACTGTGACGTTTATTTTGACGGTGAGTTAGCCTACGAAAACCTGCCGGTCAGCGACGTTCAGGAAAAGGCTATTGCCTTCGGCCGTAAGGTCAACACCAAGGTCGTGTTCAAGTTTAACGTCCACAAGGCCGCCTTCACCAGGTTTGATCTGGTGGTTGAGACTCCCGAAATTTTCGATATTACCGTTAACGGAAACATCGTCGAAAAGAAGGTTACGGGTTTCTATCACGATACCTCATTTAAGACGGTTGACATTGCAAAATTCGTTAAAGAGGGAAGAAACGAAATTGCACTTACCTGCGATTTTGAGCAGAGTGAGTTGACATACGAAAACTGCAAGAAGTCGCTTAAATTCGAGTCTGAAAAGAACAAACTCAGCTATGATATGGAAATTGAGGCCATTTATGTAAAGGGTGACTTTGCCGTTCGCACCAACGATGCGTTCAAGTCGGTCGAGCGACGCGGTATTGTGACCAACGGCCGATTCTATATCACCGAGGCTCCGAAAACCGTTAAGGTCGGCGCTCTTGCACAACAGGGTTATCCGTTCTTTGCGGGAAGTGTGACCTTTAAGAAGGTTATTAACCTTACCGCCGATGAAATCAAGGACCGTTCGGTTAAATTCCAGAAGCTTTGCTCCACCGTTACTAAGGTCAAGGTCAACGGCGTTGATTTAGGCAAGGTTATGTGGCATCCTTATGAGATCGACGTTTCGTCGGCACTTAAAGAGGGTGAAAATGTCATTGAGATCACCGTAATCGGCAACCTCAGAAATCTGTTGGGCCCCTTCCATTTGGGCGAGGGTGAGGCTTATGCCGTAGGACCCCGTAAATTCTTCCACGAGTCGCCCATCTGGGTCAAGGGTGTAAACCCCGATTGGGTCGACAGTTATTGCTTTGTAGAGTTCGGTCTGTTTTTCTGACGGTGACCGATATGAAAAAGGCTTTAATATTAGTATTGACCTTTTTACTTATTCTTGTTGTCGGGTGTGGCTCGTCCGCGCCCGATGGCGGTGATACATCGAAGTCTTCGTCAAGCGGCGGTGGATTGATTTCAGACACTTCAAGTGTTGTGTCAAAGGTTGACCCTTTGACCTGCACTCACGAATACGTTGAAACGATAACGAGAAAGCCCCGTGTTCTGGATGTTGGTGAAAAGATTTTCACCTGTGAATTCTGTAAAGCCTCATATACCGAAGAAATCCCCAAAACCAATAGCTTTAAGGTGTTGGCAATCGGTAATAGCTTAACCAATGACGCCACACAATATCTTGGTGATATTCTTAAAAATGCAGGTGTTGAAAACGCCGTGATCGGACGACTTTTTTGGTCGGGTTGCACCATCAATCAACATTGGAAGCATATTACCGAATTTGCCGAGGTATACGATTACGGTGAAAATGTGAATGGGGTTTGGCAGTCCTACGGTAAATACAACGTCCAAATGGCGCTCGAAAAATACGATTGGGATTATATAATATTGCAGGAAACCATAGCAAGTGTGACCTATCAAAGCTCGTATAAAAACCTTAAAGACCTTGTTAGCTATGTTAAAGGCACCAACCCCAAAGCCGAACTTGCGTGGCAGCTAATGTGGGCGTACCAGGCCGAAACCGAATCTAAATGGTGCAGATACCGTACCAAAGAAGAGCAGATTTTGATGTACGACCAGATAATCTCGACATATAAATCCTACGTTAGGCATTACAAGGATATCGAGCATCTTATTCCGTCGGGTACTGCGGTTCAAAACTTGAGGACCTCGAATATCGGTGATACAATTACAACCGATGGGTTACATATGACCCATTCCCACGGGCGGTATATTACGGCATTGACGTGGTTTGCGGCACTGACGGGCGGTGACGTGGATATTGTCGATTGGTATCCGCCCAATTATCCTGAGGTGGCAGAGGATATTGCAATCATCCGTCAATCGGTCAAGGATGCAATAAAAACTCCGTTGGCCATTACGCAACAAACAACCGAGAAGTAAACCAAAAACTGAGGGCTTTTCGCCCTCGGTTTTGCTCTTTTTTTCTAAAAATTACATTTGACGGCTAGGGTTATGTGACAATTTTGCCAAACCTTTATTTTCCTTAATTTTTTTATTGACTGTAAGGCTCGTTTGATGTATAATGTTTAGAAATAAATTACAATGGCAATTTATAATCTTTATATAAAAACGGAGGAATTAAAAATGGCAATCTTTATTAACGAACCTTCGCATACTTTTAACGAGTATCTGCTTATCCCCGGATACTCCTCGAGCGAATGTATCCCTGCAAACGTAAGCCTCAAGACACCCCTTGTAAAGTTCAAGAAGGGTGAGGAGTCGGCTATCACTATGAATATCCCTATGGTATCGGCTATTATGCAGTCGGTATCGGGCGACCGACTTGCCATTGCTCTTGCTACCGAGGGCGGCGTTTCGTTTATCTACGGTTCGCAGTCGGTTGAGGACGAGGCCGCTATGGTTGCACGTGCCAAAAACCACAAGGCAGGTTTCGTTAAGAGTGATTCCAACGTAAAGCCTACCGATACGCTTGCCGATGTTATTGCGCTTAAGGAAAAGACCGGTCACTCGACCATTGCCGTTACCGATGACGGTACTGCCGACGGTAAGCTTGTCGGTATCGTTACCGGCCGTGACTACCGCGTCAGCCGTATGGAGCTTTCGACCTCCGTCAGCAGCTTTATGACTCCGTTTGAAAAGTTGGTCGTTGCCAAAGAGGGCACGAGCCTTAAAGAGGCCAACGATATTATCTGGGATAACAAGCTTAATTCTTTACCTATTATTAACGATAAGCAGCAGTTGTGCTATATGGTTTTCCGTAAGGACTATGATACCCACAAGCAGAACCCCAACGAGTTGCTTGACGCTTCCAAGAGATACGTTGTAGGCGCAGGTATCAACACCCGTGACTACGCTGAGCGTGTTCCCGCACTTGTTGAGGCAGGTGCCGACGTTCTTTGTATCGACTCTTCCGAAGGCTTCTCCGAGTGGCAGAAGCTGACTATCGAGTGGATTCGTGCAAAATACGGTGATACCGTTAAGGTTGGTGCAGGTAACGTTGTTGATGCCGAAGGCTTCCGCTTCTTGGCTGACTGCGGCGCTGACTTTATCAAGGTTGGTATCGGCGGCGGTTCTATCTGTATCACCCGTGAGACCAAGGGTATCGGCCGTGGACAGGCCACTGCTTTGATTGAGGTCTGCAAGGCCCGTGACGAGTATTTCAAGGAGACCGGTGTTTACGTTCCCGTTTGCTCTGACGGCGGTATCGTTTACGACCATCATATCACTCTTGCTCTTGCAATGGGTGCTGACTTTGTAATGCTTGGTCGTTACTTTGCACGTTTTGACGAAAGCCCGACCAATAAGGTCAACATTGGTGGCAACTACTTCAAGGAGTATTGGGGCGAGGGCTCAGCCCGTGCTCGTAACTGGCAGAGATACGACCTCGGCGGTGACAAGAAGTTGTCATTTGAAGAGGGTGTTGACTCCTATGTTCCTTATGCAGGAACCCTCAAAGACAACGTTGCCTTGTCGCTTTCAAAGGTTAAGTCGACCATGTGCAACTGCGGTGCATTGACCATCCCCGAATTGCAGGAGAAGGCAAAGCTTACTCTTGTTTCGGCAACAAGTATTGTTGAGGGTGGCGCTCACGACGTTATCCAGAAGGAAAAGAGCACTGCAATTAAATAATTATTCTTAAAAACGGCCCTTGTTCCAAAAGAACAAGGGCCGTTTTGAATTTGCGGCAATTTAGGTAAAAACAAATATATCCGCATAAAATACTTGACGAAACACAAGATATGGTGTAAAATGTAATAGATAATGGATAAATTATGTAAACTTGAAAAACTCGAAAAATTAAGAATAAGGATGGAAAAACCATGGCAAAAAAGCCGGAATACGGTAATGAAAGTATTACATCTCTGAAGGGTGCCGATAGGGTACGAAAAAGACCTGCGGTAATATTCGGTTCAAACGATATTATCGGTTGTCAGCATTCAGTGTTTGAAATTATTTCTAACTCTATCGACGAGGCCAGGGAAGGTCACGGTAAGAAAATTGTTGTCACGAGATATGCCGACCGTTCAATTGAGGTTCAGGACTTCGGACGCGGTGCGCCGGTTGACTTTAATACCAAGGAAAACTGCTACAACTGGGAGCTTTTGTATTGCGAAATGTACGCAGGCGGTAAGTATGATACCGCCGACGGTGACAGTTATGAGTTCTCTTTGGGTATGAACGGTCTCGGCCTTTGCTCGACGCAGTATTCTTCGGAATATATGGACGTTGAGATCAAGCGTGACGGTTATATTTACAATCTCCATTTTGAAAAGGGTGAAAATGTCGGCGGTCTTAAAAAGGAGCCTTATTCGGGTAGGGACACCGGCACCAAAACCCGTTGGAAACCCGACACCAAGGTTTTCACCGATATTGACATTCCGCTTGAATATTATCTCGATATTTTAAAGCGCCAGGCTATTGCCAATGATAATATTACTATGGTGCTGCGTAACCAGGTCGGCTCGAAGTTTGAGACCTATGAGTTCTGCTATCCTCAAGGTATCAGAGACTACGTTACCGAGTTTGTCGGCGACAAGGCACTCACTCCCATGCAGTTCTGGCAGACCGAGAAGAAGGGCCGCGACCGTGAGGATCTTCCCGATTACAAGGTAAAGGTCAGTGCGGCGGTCTGCTTCTCCAACCGCGTTCAGCTTAAAGAGTATTACCATAACTCGAGTTGGCTTGAGCTTGGCGGTTCGCCCGACCGTGCCGTTAAAAACGCCTTTGTCTATCAGATCGACAAGTATATCAAGGATAACAACAAATACTCCAAGAACGAGTCCAAAATCACCTTCCAGGACGTTGAGGAATGCTTAGTACTGTGTACTTCGGGATTTTCAACGGCTTCGATGACCTCGTATGCCAACCAGACCAAGAAGGCGGTCACCAACAAATTTATCGGTGATGCTATGACCGATTTCTTCCGTCATCAGTTGGAGATATATTTTATTGAAAACAAGGAAGATGCCGAAAAGATTGCCAATCAGGTGCTTATCAACAAGCGCAGCCGTGAACGAAGTGAGCGTGAGCGCCTTAACATTAAAAAGACCTTGTCGACGGGTAACGATCTGCTCAGCCGTATTGAAAAGTTTGTCGACTGCCGTTCTAAAGATCCCGCTGAACGCGAACTGTTCATCGTTGAGGGTGATTCGGCTTTGGGTTCGGTCAAGATGGCGAGAAATGCGGAATTCCAGGCCGTTATTCCTGTCCGCGGTAAGATACTCAACTGTCTGAAGGCCGAATACGACCGAATCTTTAAATCGGAGATTATCACCAATCTTATCAAGGTTTTGGGTTGCGGTGTCGAGGTCAAATCCAAGGCTAATAAGGATATTTCTAACTTTAATCTTGATGCACTTCGTTGGAATAAGGTCATCATCTGTACCGATGCCGACGAGGACGGATTCCAGATCAGAACGCTTATACTCACTATGATATACCGATTGGTTCCCACCCTCATTGAGGCGGGTAAGGTCTTTATTGCGGAGACTCCGCTTTACGAGATAACCACCAAGGATAAGACCTATTTTGCTTACGACGAGAGGGAAAAGGCCGACATTATGACCAATATGGTGGGCGACCAGAAATGCACCGTTCAGCGTTCCAAGGGTCTTGGTGAAAACCAGGCCGATATGATGAGCCTGACCACCATGAACCCCGATACCCGCCGTCTTATTAAGGTGAGTCCCGAGGATGCCGAGGCAACCGCTAATATGTTTGATATTCTTTTGGGTGACAACATTGACGGACGTAAGAACATCATCACCGAAAGAGGTCCGCTTTATATTTCAAGTGCGGACGTAAGCTGATTGAGCTTTATTCAAATTAAATTTAATTTTTAAGGAGTAAAAATATGCCTCCGAGGAAAAAGAAAAAAACCGAAATTAAATCATCGGCACCCATTATCAACGCTTATATTGCAGGTGCGGGTACTGTTGTCGAGCAACCGATTACCGAAACGCTTGAGACCAACTATATGCCGTATGCGATGAGTGTTATTTTGTCGCGTGCTATCCCTGAGATAGACGGCTTCAAGCCTTCGCACCGTAAGTTGCTTTATACGATGTATAATATGGGATTGCTGAAGGGTGCCAAGACTAAGTCGGCCAACATTGCGGGTCAGACTATGCGCCTTAACCCTCACGGTGATGCCGCTATTTATGAAACAATGGTTCGTTTGACCGAGGGTAACGAGGCTTTGCTTCACCCTTACGTTGAGTCGAAGGGTAATATGGGTAAAGCCTATTCGCGTGATATGGCTTATGCCGCGCCCCGATACACCGAGGCAAAATTGGCCCCCATTGCGGCCGAACTTTTTGCCGATATTGACCACGATACGGTTGATTTTGTTGATAACTATGACGCGACTATGCAGGAGCCGACCTTGTTCCCCGTAACCTTCCCGTCGGTTCTGGTCAATGCCAACACAGGTATTGCGGTCGGTATGGCAAGTTCCATCTGTCCGTTCAATCTCCAAGAGGTCTGCAAGGCCGAGATTGAGTTTATTAAGGATGAGGACGTAAATATTGCCGATTATCTTACTGCGCCCGACTTCCCGGGCGGCGGCGAACTGCTTTACGACCGTTCCGAAATCGAAAATGTTTACCGTACAGGTCGCGGAAGCATCAAGGTAAGAGGTGTTTATTCTTACGATAAGTCGGCCAACTGTATTGATATTACCCAGATTCCGCCAACCACTACCATTGAGGCTATTATTGAAAAGATAATCGACCTTGTCAAGCAGAAAAAGGTCACCGAAATCAATGATATCCGTGACGAGACCGACCTTAAAGGTCTTAAGATAACCATTGACTTAAAGCGCGGAATTGATCCCGATAAGTTTATGCAGAAGATGTTCAAGATGACCCCCTTGCAGGACAACTTCTCGTGCAACTTCAATATTCTTATCGGCGGTTCACCCAAGGTTATGGGTGTTAAGGAAATTCTGACCGAGTGGACGGCCTACCGCCGCGAGTGCGTAAGAAGAAGGGTCTACTTTAACCTTGATAAGGCTAAAGAGAAGTATCATCTGCTCAAAGGCTTGCAGAAGATACTGCTTGATATTGATAAGGCTATTAAAATCGTCCGTGAGACGGTAGAAGAAAAGGACGTTGTTCCCAATCTTATGATAGGTTTCGGCATTGACGAGGTTCAGGCCGATTATGTTGCCGAAATAAAGCTCCGTCACTTGAACCGAGAGTATATTTTAAAACGCTTGGAAGACGTTGAGGCTTTGGAAAAAGAGATCGCCGAGCTTGAGGATGTACTCAACAGCAAGCGCAAATTGATGAACATTATCATCAAGGAACTCGAAGAGGTTGCCAAGAAGTACGGTCAGGAAAGAAGAACTAAGATCATTTCGGCCGAAGAAA
Source organism: Clostridia bacterium (assembly GCA_017629275.1). Classification (GTDB taxonomy): domain Bacteria; phylum Bacillota; class Clostridia; order Oscillospirales; family Acutalibacteraceae; genus UMGS172. The sequence continues at coordinate 25,046 of JAGBXM010000069.1, read as the reverse complement.
ACGTCATTGAATTTGAGGAAGAAAAGGTTGCTGATTATCCCGTAACTCTGTTCTTTACCAAGGACGGATACTTCAAGAAGATCACGCCGCAGTCGCTTCGAATGAGCGGTGAACACAAGCTCAAGGAGGGTGACGAGATCACAACCACCGTTGAAGTTACCAACGCGGCCGAGTTGCTGTTCTTTACCGACAAGTGTCAGGTCTATAAATCAAGAGCCAATGACTTTGAGGACACCAAGGCAAGTGTTTTGGGTGATTACGTACCGTCAAAGCTCGGTTTTGAGGACGGCGAAAAGCCGGTTGCTATGATCGTTACCACCGATTATAAGGGCTTTATGATGTTCTTCTTTACCAACGGACGCGTCTCTAAAGTGTCGCTTTCGGCATATCAAACCAAAACTAACCGTAAGAAGCTCATTTCGGCATATACCGATAAATATGAACTGTGCAAGATAATGCATATTCAAGAGGATTGTGAACTGCTTATGAAGTCGTCGGGCGGAAGAATGCTGTTGCTCCATACGGGCGCTTTGCAGGTCAAGGCCACCAAGGACAACGGCGGTGTTGCCGTTATGACCCAGAAGAAGGGCCAGCGACTCTTTGATGTTGTGCCGCATACCGAGGGTATGTTGTCCAAACCTCACCGTTACAGGACGAGGACTCTGCCTGCGGCGGGTAGTCTGCCTGCGGCCGAGGATCAGGGCGAACAGTTGAAATTCTGATAAAAGAAAAAGGGCAGTTTTGCTCCAAATTCGCAAAACTGCCCCTTAACTGACGGATATGGACACACGAAACGTTTGTGCTCATCTCCGACATTGTCAGGAGTGACCACAAACGCTTTGATCGCTTCTGACAATAGTATTATGTGCTGTCTATCTTTGATAAGACATGGAAAAATTTGTTTTTGTTGACTTTTGTTGTGAATTGATATATCATATATAGACTAATGTAAATGATTCTTGAAAGGATCTGAAATAATGGCTAAAGAACTTGAAAAGGTTTATAATCCGTCCGCCGTTGAGGACAGGACGTATGACTTCTGGCTTAAAGGAAACTATTTCCACGCCGAGGTCGATCAGAAAAAGAAACCCTATACTATTGTTATTCCGCCACCGAACATTACCGGTCAGCTTCATATGGGTCACGCTTTGGACGAAACCTTGCAGGATATTCTCATCCGTTGGAAGAGAATGCAGGGTTATTCGGCTTTGTGGCTTCCCGGTACCGACCACGCTTCTATTGCTACCGAGGCGAAGATCGTTGAGGCTATGCGCAAAGAGGGTGTTACCAAGGACGACTTGGGTCGTGATAAATTCCTTGAACGCGCCTGGGCCTGGAAAGAGAAATTTGGCGGCAGAATTATCGAGCAGTTAAAGAAGCTCGGTACCTCCTGCGACTGGGAAAGAGAAAGATTTACGCTTGACGAAGGCTGTTCAAAGGCCGTTCGTGAGGTTTTTGTCCGTCTTTACGAAAAGGGACTTATCTATCGCGGTGAGCGTATTATCAACTGGTGTCCCCATTGCCTGACCTCCATTTCGGATGCCGAGGTCGACTATTCCGAAAAGGACGGCAATTTCTGGCACCTGCGTTATCCTGTTACCGACGGCAGCGGTTATATTGAACTTGCCACCACCCGTCCCGAAACCTTGCTCGGTGATACTGCTGTTGCAGTTCATCCCGATGATGAGCGTTACAAGGATCTTATCGGTAAGACGGTTACTCTGCCTTTGGTAGGCCGTGAGATTCCCGTTGTTGCCGACACCTATGTTGAGATGGATTTCGGTACAGGCGTTGTTAAGATCACTCCTGCACACGACCCCAATGACTTTGAGGTGGGACTCCGTCACAACCTCGAGGTTATCAACGTTATGACCGACGATGCTCATATCAATGAGCTTGGCGGTAAATATTGCGGTATGGACCGTTACGAGGCAAGAAAGGCTATTGTGGAGGATCTTGAAGAGGGCGGCTTCCTTGTAAAGGTTGAGCCTATGAAGCACAACGTCGGTTCCTGCTACCGTTGCTCGACCGTTGTTGAACCCCGAGTTTCCAAGCAGTGGTTCGTTAAGATGCAACCTTTGGCAGAACCTGCTATCGACGTTGTAAAGAAGGGCGAGATCAAGCTTATTCCTTCGCGTTTTGAAAAGACCTATTATAACTGGATGGAGAACATCAAGGACTGGTGTATTTCCCGTCAGTTGTGGTGGGGTCACAGAATTCCTGCGTGGTACTGTGACGAGTGCGGTGAGATGATCGTAAGTCTTACCGATGTTGATACCTGCCCTAAGTGCGGTGCCAAGGTAAGACAGGATGAGGATACGCTTGATACCTGGTTCTCGTCGGCTTTGTGGCCGTTCTCGACCCTGGGTTGGCCTGAAAATACTCTTGATTTGAAATATTTCTATCCCACAAGCACCCTTGTTACGGGATATGATATTATATTCTTCTGGGTTGCACGTATGATATTCTCAGGACTGGAGTATACCGGCAAGGCACCCTTTAACACCGTTTTGTTCCATGGTATTGTCCGTGACTCGCAGGGCAGAAAGATGTCCAAGTCTTTAGGCAACGGTATCGATCCGCTTGAAGAGATCGAAAAGTACGGTGCCGACGCTTTGCGTTTCACCCTTGCTACGGGCAATACTCCCGGTAACGATATGAGATATTCTGCCGAGCGTGTTGAGGCCAGCCGTAACTTTGCAAACAAGTTGTGGAATGCCGCACGTTTTGTGTTGATGAACCTCCAAGAAAACGAGCCTGCACCTTATATCCCCGAAAAACTGGAGCTTGAGGATAAATGGGTACTTTCCAAGTTCAACAACGTTGTCAAAGAGGTTACCGAAAATCTTGACAAGTTTGAGATCGGTCTTGCAGTTTCCAAACTGTATGATTTTATTTGGGACGTATATTGCGACTGGTATATCGAGCTTACAAAAGCCCGTCTTAACGGCGATGATGCCGAAAAGGCCGCCGTTGCCCGCGGTGTGTTGGTATACGTTTTGTCCAACACCTTGAAGCTGTTGCATCCCTTTATGCCGTTTATTACTGAGGAGATATGGCAGGCATTGCCGCACGAAGGCGAGACCATTATGGTTTCAAGTTGGCCCACCGTTAACGGTGACCTTGATTTTGCGGCCGAAGAGTCCGAGTTTGAAAAGGTTATGGACGTTATCAAGGCAGTGCGTAACCGCCGTGCCGAGATGAATGTTCCGCCCTCTAAAAAGGCCAAGCTTTATATCAGCACCGAGGCTAAAGATACTTTTAATAAGTGCGCCGTATTTATGACACGTCTTGCTTCGGCTTCCGAGGTTGAGGTCGTTGAGGGCGTTGACGTTGAAGGCGCAGTCCGTGTTGTTACGACCGATGCAGTTGTTCAGATTCCGATGAATGAATTGGTTGACTTCGCAAAAGAACTTGAACGTTTATCCAAGGAACTCGCCGCCGCCGAGAAGGACCGCGATTTCTTCGGTTCTAAGCTCAATAACGAGGCATTTGTTTCCAAGGCACCTGCACACGTTGTCGAGGCACAGCGTGAGTCTTACAAAAAGGCGGTCGATAAGATCACACTTCTTGAGACCAGCATTGCCGATATCAAATCTAAAATGTAAATATTTTTTAAAGCTGACGTAGGGGCTTTCCTGTGGTCGCCTGCGGGCGTTCACGGAACGCCCCTACGGTTTTTAAAGAGGTTTCAAATGAACTATACCGACTGTTTGAATTACATACATTCGTTGTTGCGTTTTGGGTCCCGTCCGGGTCTTGAACGCATTTCAGAGCTTTTGCACCGTTTGGGTGACCCGCAGGATGGTTTGGATATTATCCACGTCGCCGGTACCAACGGCAAGGGGTCTACCTGCACCTTTTTGAGCAGTATCTTAAGGGCATCAGGTAAGAAAACGGGTCTTTATATTTCACCGTTCGTGACGAGGTTTAACGAGCGTATTCAGATTGACGGCGAGCCTATTTCTGACCAAGACTTAGCCAAGTACACCGAAAGGGTAAAGGCGGCGGTCGATTCGTTTGGCTGTGAGGACTGTCCCATAACCGAGTTTGAGTTTATAACGGCCGTGGCTTTTCTTTATTTCAAAGAAGTGGGTTGCGAGGCCGTCGTGCTTGAGGTCGGTCTCGGAGGACGGTTGGACGCCACCAACGTCATCAAGTGTCCAAAAGCATCGGTTATTGCCAGAATTGCGCTTGATCATACCGCCATTCTTGGGGACACCGAAGGCGAGATTGCTTTTGAAAAGTGTGGAATTATAAAGCAGGGGTGTCCTGTTGTGACTACCGCCGACAATAGCCAAGAGGCTTTGACTGTTATTAAGAAAATCAGTGCCGAGCGCGGATGCGAATTGATGATAAGTCGACGTGATGAAACAGAGGTTTTGTCAAGTGACGTTTTCGGCAGTCGCTTTTCGTGGCAGGGTGAATTTTTCGAAATCGGACTTGCCGGTGAACATCAGGTCAGCAATGCAATAAATGCTGTTTGTGCGGTCCGTATAGCTTTCCCTGATATTACACTAGAGGAAATCAAACTTGGCTTGAAAAACGCTTCGTTTGTAGCGCGTTGTGAGGTTATTTCAAGTGAACCGTTGGTTATTCTTGACGGGTCGCATAATCCCAACGGAACGGGTGCACTTGCCGATCTGCTCAAAAATACCGATATAAGCGACGCGGCGGCCATTGTCGGATTTATGGCCGATAAGGATGTTGGCGATGCCATCGGTCTTTTAAAGGGCCACTTCAAAAGAATGGTGGCGGTTGAGGTTAAATCCAATCCACGCAGTATGAAGGCCGATGATTTGCGTGACGTTTGCAGGTCGGTTTGTGACGACGTGTCGGCGGCCGACAGTTATGAAGAAGCGATAAAATTGATATCTGACCAAGAAAAAATTATCGTTTTCGGTTCGCTTTATCTTGCAGGCGACATCAGACCCTTGTTGATCAAACAATTTAAGACAAAAAATAATTAAAAAGTTACTTTAAATGTGACAAAATATTTGAAACCAATCCGTTATACTGAATATCAGTGTAACGGATTTTTTATTAGCCAAAGCATTTAAACTTGAACCGGCCTTATAAGGCTGAATTTAGGCGCTTTTCGGCTCACCGTCGCACATAGGCGACAGCCTTATGTGCTCCGCTTCACCAAAAATCACACAAAATTCTGCTCTTTTAAGGTCGAAGAATTTTGTAACAAAGTATTTTTAGATGGGGCGAGGCAAAAACGCAGCAAATACTTATTGTATTTGCGAGTATTTTAACAAAGCCACAGCAAAAATACTTGTTCCAAAATCCGGTTCAGGCTTAAATGCTTTGGCTAGGGAGGGACAGCTTTGGCAGTTAAAATTACGGTCAGCGGTGAGGTTATCACCGCATATCTTGACGGTGAGATCGACCACCATACCGCAGGTGTGATGCGAAACGAGATAGACGCGGCGGTCGAAAAGAATATGCCGACTATGTTGGTGCTTGATTTCAGAGATGTCAGTTTTATGGACAGCTCGGGGATAGGGCTTGTGATGGGTCGGTATAAAGTGATAAAGCCGTACGGAGGCGAGTTGCATATTACCAACACGTCGCCGCATATCGGAAAGGTTATGAAGTTGGCAGGACTTGACCGCCTTGCCAAAATGGATAGATAAAGGGGAATAAAAATGAAGGATGAAATTAAAATAGTGATTCCGTCGAGGTCGCAGAACGAGAGTTTTGCCCGAGTTGCGGTCGGTGCATTTGTGGCACGGCTTGACCCGACCTTGGAGGAACTTAATGACATAAAGACCGCCGTGAGCGAGGCGGTCACCAACTGTATTGTTCACGCTTACCGCGATACTATCGGAAAGATATACATAACGGTCAGCGCCGAGGGTGAAACGGTCAAAATCAGAATAAGGGACTACGGTTGCGGTATTGAGGATATCGACAAGGCCAAGCAACCGCTGTTCACCACCGGTGGAGAGGAACGCGCAGGATTGGGGTTTGCGGTTATGGAAAGTTTCACCGACAAGCTCAGAGTGCGTTCAACGGTGGGCAAGGGCACCACCGTAACAATGCAGAAGAAGATAAGCGTGAAAGATGACACAAAGAAATGAATTTATAAGTAAAAATTTAGGGCTGGTTCACTCGTGTTGCTCGAAATTTCGGGGTAAAGGTATTGAATATGACGACCTTTTTTCGGCAGGGTGTTTGGGTCTTTTAAAGGCGGCCAATGGTTTTGATGAAACGAGGGGGTTGATGTTTTCAACCTACGCCGTACCCGTAATTCTGGGCGAGATAAAGCGAATGTTCCGCGACGGCGGAAGCGTTAAGGTTGGACGCACTTTAAAAGAATTGTCATTGAAGGTGGTACGCGAAAACGAGCGGCTTTCAAAGGTGCTGAACCGAGAGCCGACGGTAGGCGAAATTGCCGAAAGTCTGTCGGTGACACCCGAAAGTGTGACAGAAGCACTTTGTGCCGCGCAACCGACCATGTCGTTGACCCTGGACAACGATGAGGGGACAAGCGAGTTTGACATTGCGGTCGAAGGCGAAAACGAAAAATTGCTTGAACACATTTCTTTAAAAGAGGTGTTGTCGGCTTTACCTGATATGGACCGAAAACTGATAATTCTCAGATATTATAAATCCAAGACCCAGACCGAGACTGCCGTACTTTTAGGTATGACCCAGGTGCAGGTATCACGAAAGGAAAGGGCGATACTGTTAAAAATGCGACAGATGTTGGCCTGACGAGAAATCGAAGTCACAAATTAAAGAGAACCGCCCGTTTACGTATTGCAAACGGGCGGTTTGGTTATTGAAATCATTTGTCTGTTCTACCTACAAGATAGTCTAATGAAACCTTATAAAAATCAGCGATTTTGATAAGTATTTCAAGTTTTGGTTCACGGGTCATTAACTCATAGTTTTGGTATGCTTTTTCGGTAATATCGCAATATATGGCAACTTGTTGCTGTGTTAATCCTTTTTCTTTGCGGCATTGTTTTAACCGTTGCGCTAATATTTTTCTCATACTTTCACCTACAATTGTTCTTGACAATTTAAGTATAAGGAATTACAATTGATAATATACTAACAATCGTTGGTGGAGGCGGGTTAGATGGCGGAACTGTGTTTTGATTGTTTGAACGAAACAATGGGCGGAAAAGAAGACCGCAGAAAGTATGTTTACTCTGATTATTTGGATTTATGCGAGGGATGTGGACAGTATAAAAAGGTTGTTTTATGTAAGCGCGGATTTTTATACTATATTCGCAAGTTCAGAATAATTATCTATCCTTTAATGCTGATTTGTTTTCCGTTAATTTTGATTTATTCGCTTTGTGTCAGATTGTACTGCGTTATTAAGTTTAAAAAATATAAAAAGCATAAATAGACATACCGCCCGTTTACGTATTGCAAACGGGCGGTTTGGTTTTTATGCGACGTGGGCGAATACTATATTAACTACTTGAAATAATGGGTGGATTTGGTATAATAAGAATATAATTTATTTTAAGGTGGCATTTATGAAGAAATTTTTGATCGTTGTTGATATGCAGAAGGATTTTGTTGTCGGGTCTTTGGGTACGCACGAGGCCATTGCCATTGTGCCTAAGGTGGTCAACAAAATAAAGGCTTTTGACGGCGAGTTGATCGTGACGTTTGATACCCATTCCGAGGACTATATGAATACGTCGGAGGGGGAGAAGTTACCTGTTCCTCACTGCATAAAAGGAACGCACGGTTGGAAATTGGTGTCTTTGCTTGCCGAAACGCTTGAAGGCAGAGAATATACGGCGGTTGAAAAACCGACCTTCGGTTCGGTCGAGTTGCCGAAAATTATTAAAGAAATGGCGGGGAATGAGGAGTTTTCTATCGAACTTGTCGGACTCTGCACCGATATCTGCGTTGTTTCCAATGCATTGCTGTTAAAAGCACATTTTCCCGAAGTGCCGATTTCGGTGGACTCCGAGTGTTGTGCAGGTGTTACGGTTGAAAGCCATAATGCGGCCTTGCAAACTATGAAAATGTGTCACATCGACGTTATTTGAATTTTAAAGTGAGGGTCTTTGATGTATAGTTTTGATGCTAAAAAGGTAAAGAATGAGTGCGTTGAATGGATCCGTGAGTTTTTCAAAAACAACGGGCCCGACTGTAATGCCGTTTTGGGTATTTCGGGCGGTAAGGATTCGTCGGTTGCGGCGGCTTTGTGCGTTGAGGCGTTAGGTAAAGACCGCGTTATCGGTGTTCTGATGCCCTGCGGTGTTCAGCACGATATTGATATGGCTGAGTTGTTGGTCAGAACGCTTGGTATCAAGCATTACGTTGTTAATATCAAGGATGCGGTCCAAGGACTTACCGACAGTGTTCCGTTTGAACTGTCACAGCAAAGCAAGGTCAATCTGCCGCCGAGAATCAGAATGGCAACCGTTTATGCCGTTTCGCAGTGCTTTAACGGACGTGTGGTCAACACCTGCAATCTGTCGGAGGATTGGGTCGGTTATTCGACCCGTTACGGCGATGCGGCAGGTGACTTCAGTCCGATGGCCAACCTCACCGTGCAGGAGGTCAAGGCGATAGGCCGTGAGTTAGGGTTGCCCGATGTGCTGGTTGACAAGGTTCCGATCGACGGACTTTGCGGTAAGACCGATGAGGATAACTTAGGATTTACCTATTGGGAGCTTGACCGATACATCCGCGAAGGTATCATTGACGACCCCGAGAAAAAAGCTCTTATTGACCGCAAACACAAGGCGAATCTGTTCAAATTACAGTTGATGCCGAGTTTTAAACCGAACTTGTAAATTAAAAAAACACCTTGACAAATAAACCCACGAATGTTATAATCACTCAAAAGCGTTGAAGATATTAAGTCGAAGTTTCAATTCTTTTCAGAGAACTGTCGGTCGGTGCGAGACAGTAAAGGATCACTTTGGCGGTCTCATATCTGAGCTTGACTTCTGAATTTCAGTAAGAGGTCACGGTTGGCACCGTTATTGGCCTTGGACTTGTTTGAGTCTGATGAGTGGTCGTGAATTCGCGGCAATACGGGTGGTACCGTGGTTAATGTTTTGTTAATCATCCCGCAGAGATAATATTTCTCTGCGGTTTTTTTGTTTTCAACAGAGAAGAAAAAAGGAGTAATTCTTATGAAAAAAATCTTTGTAACCGATATTTCGCTTAAAAATGCTGCCGCTGACAAGGCTTTCAAGCTTTCGTTCAGAGACAAGACCAATATTGCGAAGATTCTTGATACCGTTGGTGTTGATGCCATTGAGATTCCTGCCGTTAAAAACGTTAAAGAGGATACCGTTGTCAACCGTACAATTGCGGGTATGGTAAAAAACTGTACCGTTAAAATTTCGTCAGGTATTACCGTCGAAAGCATTGATGAGGCTTACGGTTGCATAAGCGATGCAGTCGACCCTTGTATCTGCATTACCGTTCCCGTTTCAACCGTACAGATGGAGTACCTTTATCACGTTAAGGCTCCCAAAATGCAGGAAACGGTTGAGGAACTTGTAAAGGTTGCCAAAGAAAAATGCGAAAAGGTCGAACTGGTTTGCCTTGATGCAACCCGTGCCGACGTTGAGTTTTTGAAGTCGGTCTGTGCCGCCGCCGTGAACAGCGGTGCCGGAGCCGTTACCCTTTGTGACGATGCAGGCATTATGTTGCCTGAGGAATTTGCTGCTATGGTTTCGGCCGTCAAGTCGGCCGTTGACGTTAACGTTTACGTTGCGCCCTCCAACGCCATAAGTATGGCGGCCGCCAATGCGGTAGCGGCTATCAAAGCAGGTGCCGACGGTGTTGTCACCTCGGTTGTTGACGGCTCACTTGCCGCCGACAGTTTTTCGGATATTATGCGAATGAAGGGTGCCGATATGGGTGTTGAGTGCCGTCTTGATGCGGCAGGTATTCACCGTGAGACCGATGCCGTCCGTGCACAGATGAACGGTAAAACTAATTCGGTTACGGTTGCCGCCGACGGTTCGATTTCAAGTGTAAGTCTTACTGCCGACAGTACGCTTTCCGACGTTTGTGAGGCCGTACGTACACTCGGTTACGAACTGTCGCACGAGGATAGCGGTAAGGTTTATGAAGAATTCAAGCGCGTTGCCGCTAAAAAAAGAAAAATCGGCATTAAGGAAATAGACGCCATTGTTGCCAGCGCCGCAATGCAGGTGCCTTCCACCTATCACGTTGAAAGCTACGTTATCAACAGCGGTAACGTTATCAATGCAACCGCTAATATCGTATTGACCCGTGACGGCGAAAAGATTTCGGGTATCAGTGTCGGTGACGGCCCTATCAATGCCGCGTTCCTTGCTATCGAGCAGGTTATCGGTCACCACTATGAATTGGATGATTTCCAGATTCAGTCGGTTACCGAGGGTCACGAAGCAATGGGTTCTGCCCTCGTTAAGCTTCGCGACGGTGACAGGTTGTATTCGGGTGTCGGTGTTTCCACCGATATTATCGGCGCAAGTATCCGTGCCTATATCAACGCACTTAACAAAATAGTATATAACGCAAAGTAAATTATATTCTGTTTTTAAAAAGGTGATTTTATGAAACTGTCTTTTTCAACTAAAGATACCTCTGCCGCAAAGTTTGCCGACGTTTGTAATGAGGCTTTGGACTACGGCTTTCAGGGTTTTGAAATATATGATATTGAGTCGTCAGCCGCTTCTGAAAACGACGGATTGTTTAATTCGGTCGGTGCGGCAGGTGCAAAAAGGAAGCTTATCAACCGCCATTTGACGGTACCTTGTCTGGTTTATCCCAAAACGGTAGGTAAGTCGGCAGACGATACCGAGGATGTGCGCAGGTATATAGAAGAGGCTTCCTATGCTTCTATTCCAAGCGTTGTCATAACCTTGGACGATGAGGCCTCGAATGAGGAGATCAAGGCGATCCTCGACCCCGTTATGAAGGATACCGAGACCTTTGGTGTAAGTTTGCTGTTTGAAACGGTCGGACGTTTTTCGAAAACTCAGAACGTTATCGACATTATCAATATGTTCTCATTAGGCTCGGTCGGTGCTTCCTGGAACATCCGCGAGACCTATTTCAAAGGTCAGGAAGATGCCGAAAAGACCATTCAGATTTTGGGTGCTTATATTGACAATGTCCGTATCGGTGATATGAAGGACGGTCGAAACGTTCTCATTGGTGAGGGTGAACTGCCCGTAGAGGAGTTTGTCTTTGCTCTGCGTTCGCTTAACTACGAGGGCTATACTTCAGTTTTGATGAATGATGATATCAGTGATACCGATATTGTTTTCACTCATTTCGTCAACTTTATGAAAACCGCCGCCAAGGAAAACGATAACCGACGTGAACTTTTCTATAACCGTGCAGGTACCGGCGTTTTCCCGTGGGAGAAGTTTATCACGGTTGACAAGACCTTTTCGGAGGTTTTGGATACTATGGTGGAGAATTTTCCCGACCAGTATGCCTTTAAATATACGACGCTTGATTATACCCGTACCTATACCGAGTTCAGGCAGGACATCGACAGGGTTGCCGCGGCACTTATCTCTTTGGGTGTCAAACCCGGTTATCACGTTGCTATCTGGGCCACCAACGTTCCGCAGTGGTTTTTGACCTTCTGGGCAACCGTAAAGATCGGTGCCGTTCTGGTTACGGTCAATACCGCATATAAGCTGCACGAGGCAGAGTATCTGCTTCGTCAGTCGGATACTCATACGCTTGTTATGATTGATTCCTGCAAGGATTCTAATTATAAAGAAATTATTGAGGAACTCTGTCCTGAATTAAAAGGTTTGACGGCAGGTCAACCGCTTCATGCTAAAAAGTTGCCTTTCCTCAAAAACGTTATTACCGTAGGATTTGAGATGGACGGATGCCTTGAGTGGGAAGACTTTGTAGAACGCGCCGATCTCGTCCCCCTTGAAGAGGTATATCGCAGAGCAGCCGAAGTCAAGCCTGACGACGTTTGCAATATGCAGTATACTTCGGGTACTACGGGATTCCCCAAGGGTGTTATGCTGACCCATCGCAACATTGTTAATAACGGTAAGATAATCGGCGACAGAATGGATCTGTCGACCGCCGACCGTATGATGATTCAGGTGCCGATGTTCCACTGCTTCGGAATGGTTCTTTCGATGACCTCGATGATGACACACGGCGGTACGCTTTGTCCGTTGCCTTATTTCTCACCCAAGTCGTCGTTGGCTTGTGTAAACGATGAGAAGATAACCTGCTTCAACGGTGTTCCCACGATGTTTATTGCAATGTTTGCTCACGCAGATTTTCAGAAGACCGATTTCTCGCACATCCGCACCGGTATTATGGCAGGTGCAAACTGTCCTGCCGATCTGATGCGCCGCGCCGCCGATGAGATGAATATGAAGGAGATCATCAGCGTTTACGGACAGACCGAGGCTTCGCCCGGTTGTACGATGGGTGAGGTCAATGAGGATATCGACCACCGTGTTGAAACGGTCGGCTCGGCATTCCCGGGTGTTGAATGCAAGATTATTGACCCTGAAACGGGTGAAGAACTGCCCGACGGCGAAAACGGCGAGTTTGTTGCACGTGGTTATAACATTATGAAGGGTTATTATAAGATGCCCCGTGCCACCGAGCAGGCCATTGATAAGGACGGTTGGCTCCATTCGGGCGATATTGCTTGTAGAACTCCCGACGGTTATTATAAAATCACGGGTCGTTTGAAGGATATGATCATCCGCGGCGGTGAAAACCTTTACCCCAGAGAGATCGAGGAATTTTACCTCGGTCACGATAAGGTTAAGGACGTTCAGGTTGTCGGCGTGCCCGATAAACGTTACGGTGAAGAGGCTTGTGCCTGGATTATTCTCAATAAGGGTGAAGAATCGTCCGAGGATGAGATGCGTGAGTACGGTAACAGTTTTATGGCCCGTCACAAAGTTCCCAGATATTTTATATTTGTAAAAGAATTTCCGATGAATGCTGCGGGTAAAATACTTAAGTATAAAATGCGAGAATCATCGGTTGAGATGTTAGGTCTCGAAAAATAAAGGAGATATAAAATGTGTCCTATTGTTGACAGTCACTGTCACATTTATCCTGATAAAATAGCCCAACGTGCCGTTGAGAGCATTGGTAAATTTTACGATATACCGATGAGTAACGGTGGCACGGTCGCCGATATGGTAAGAGCCGAACGCGAGGCAGGGGTGACCCATTGTATCGTGTTTTCGGTGGCCACCAAGGTTGCTCAGGTTGAGTCGATCAACAATTTTATAGCATCCGAGGTTGAAAAGTCGAATGGCTTTATGACAGGCCTCGGAACCTTGCATCCCGACAGTCCCGATATGGCGGCCGATGTTGAGCATCTTTTGTCTTTAGGATTAAAAGGAGTCAAGTTGCATCCCGATATCCAAGGGTTCAAGATAGATGATTACCGTTGCCTTAAGATATATGAGCTTTGTGAAAAGTATGGCATTCCCGTACTGCTTCATACAGGTGACAACCGTTATGATTTTTCCAACCCCAACCGCGTGAAGCCTATTTTGGAGACCTATACCGAGCTTACGGTCATAGGCGCCCATCTCGGCGGTTGGTCGATTTGGGACAAGGCTGTGGAAACCTTGGGTTGTTACAAGAATTTTTACGTTGATTGCTCGTCGTCCCTTTACGCCATTAGTTCCCAAAAGGCCGCCGAGGTCATCTGTGCTTACGGCGCTGAGCGTACAATGTTTGCGACCGACTATCCGATGTGGAGTCCTAAGACAGAACTTGAACGCTTTTATGCGCTCGGTCTTACCAAAGAAGAACAAGAACAGATACTCTACAAAACTGCTTCTAAGCTGTTCGGTCTGTCGCTGTAAAGTTATCGCTTTAACCCGATAAAACATTTTCAGAAAATTTGGAAAAAGTATTGACAAACGGATAAGGCGGGCGTATAATTACACAGTAAATTAAATAAAAGGCTATGACGAAGACGGAGTTTTCTTGAAGCTTTAAAGAGAGTCGGGGGCGGTGTGATCCCGATAAGATAGAGAATCCATCCCATCACTTCCGAGCCGAAGACCGAAAAATTTTTGAGTAGGCTCTTCCGTGACTGCTACGTTAGTGCATAGAACTTGTTGGAGTTCGAAGTGGCGTTCAAAACGCAATTTGAGTGGTACCGCGGGTACTGAATTTGTTTTCAGGCTCGTCTCAAAGAAATTCTTTGAGACGGGTTTTATTTTTTGTTAGTTATATTTCTTTTGAAAGGAGAAACCGAAATGAGTACAGAAACCACTATGGTACAGTTGAGCGAGGTTGCCGCGCGAATTAAGGAAATGCGCGAGATCATGGGTTGGACCAAGGCCCAGATGGCTGAGAAAACCGAGGTGACCGAGCAGATTTACGATATGTATGAGTCGGGAAAGGATGATATGCCGTTCTCGTTTATATATAAATGTGCTCAGGCTTTCGATATTCAGATGACACAGCTTCTTGAGGGTAAGACCGGAAGACTGTCTTCTTATACAGTAACACGAAAAGGTCAGGGTCAGACCACCGTTGATGAGGACGGAATCACTATTCGTAACCTTGCACCTAAATTCAAGGATAAGATATCCGAGCCTTATATGGTTCGTTATGAGTATTCTGCCGAATTGCAGAACCGTCCTATTGATCTTGCTACCCACTCGGGTCAGGAATTTGACCTTGTTTTGGAAGGCTCTTTGAAGGTTCAAGTCGGTGAACATACCGAGATTTTGAACGAGGGCGACAGTATTTATTACAACTCTTCGACCCCTCACGGAATGATCGCTGTCGGCGGTAAGGCCTGTACCTTCTGCGCAGTTGTTCTTCCCGGTGAGGAAACACAGGAGGAGGTCGTCACCAAGAGTATCGCCAAGGCACGTTCTACACAGCAACTCGTTTGTGAGAAGTTTGTTAAGGCTACTGAGGATGAGAACGGTTGCTTGAAATCCATCGAATTCCCCAATAAAGAGACCTTTAACTTCGGATTTGATATCGTTGACGGCATTGCCGAAAAATATCCCGATAAGTTGGCAATGATTCACGTTGACAAAAATATGGTTGAGCGCCGTTTTACCTTTAAGGATATTAAACGTGCTTCGGCTCAGGTTGCTAACTACTTCGCTTCGCTCGGTATCAAAAGAGGCGACCGCGTAATGCTTGTTTTGAAGCGTCATTATCAGTTCTGGTTCAGTATGGTGGCTTTGCACAAACTTGGCGCTATTGCGATTCCTGCAACCCATCAGCTAAAAGATCACGACTTTGAGTACCGCTTTAATGCCGCAGGTGTTTCGGCTATTGTTTGTACCAAGGATGATGACGTATACAGAATCGTTGATAATGCACAGAAAAACAGTCCTACCTTGACCACCAAAATACTCGTTGGTGCTTCGGCCGAGGGTTGGCACGATTTTGATGCTGAATATCCGAGATTCTCGGGCAAATTTGAACGCAGTGATGATACTTCCTGCGGTGATGAAGCCGCTTTGATGTTCTTTACCTCGGGTACAACAGGTAACCCCAAAATGGCCTGCCACAAGCACACCTACGCTTTGGGTCATTTCGTTACCGCTAAATATTGGCATTGCTGTGAGCGTGAGGGGTTGCACCTTACCATTTCAGATACAGGTTGGGGTAAATCTCTTTGGGGTAAACTTTACGGACAGTGGCTTTGCGAGGGTGCGGTTTTCGTATATGACTTTGACCGCTTTAATGCCGCAGACATTTTGCCGATGTTCGCAAAATACAACATCACGACCTTCTGCGCACCGCCTACTATGCTTCGTATGCTTGTCAAGGAAGACCTTTCAAAGTATGACCTTTCTTCGATTCATCATATGACCACTGCAGGTGAGGCGCTGAATCCTGAAGTTTACCGTCAATTCCAGGCGGCTACGGGTCTTCAGATAATGGAAGGCTTCGGCCAGACCGAGACAACGCTGACCATTGCCAACCTTGTGGGAACCACTCCCAGACTTGGCTCAATGGGTAAGGCCTCTCCGCAATATGATATTGATATTGTTGACCCTGACGGAAATTCAGTTCCTGCAGGTGAAACGGGTGAGATCGTTGTCCGACTCAAAGACGGTGACCCTTGCGGATTGTTCAGAGAATATTACCGTGATCAGGAAAAGACCGATGAGGCCGTTTATGACGGAATGTATCACACAGGCGACACCGCCTGGCGTGATGAGGACGGATATTTCTGGTATGTCAGCCGTATCGATGACGTCATCAAGTCCTCCGGTTACCGTATCGGACCCTTTGAGATCGAAAGCGTCATAATGGAACTGCCCTATGTTCTTGAGTGTGGCGTTTCAGCCGCACCTGATGAGGTAAGAGGTCAGGTCGTCAAGGCAAGTATCGTCTTGACTAAGGGAACCGAACCTTCTGAAGAACTCAAAAAGGAAATTCAGCAGTACGTCAAAGAGCACACCGCACCTTACAAATATCCGAGAGTGGTCGTGTTCCGCGATGAACTGCCCAAGACCATCAGCGGTAAGATTCAGCGTAATAAGCTGTGATATTCTGAATTTGTGTTGCTTTATGAGGCGAGTATTATGAGGCGGTTATCTTTTCTTTTAGTATTAATTCTCGTATTTAATCTTTTGGTTGGTTGCGGTGATACCGGCACAGGTATCACCACAACCGACACATCGGTATCTTCTAACGGTTTGTCATCTGAGAGCACGTCTTCTGTGGATGCCTCATCAAACGAAAACGTGACTATTGATCTCGATACTGTTATTACCGAAACAGCATTCCCTGAAAACTACGTTGAGCCAAAGCCGATTCAATATGTGTTTGAAAACAAAACACTTGTTAAGCATTATGCCGATAATATTTCGCTTTATAAATATTGCGGCCATTGGCAGGCTGACGAGAATGATCCTCACACCTTTGTTTCTTATTGGAATATTGCCTATGTTGAGGTGGATTTTACGGGTAAGGCTGTTTATCTTGAGTTTTCAAAGTCTTCCAACATAAACGTAAGTGTTGACGGCGGTGAGTTTGTTCCGTATTATAATGTCAGCGGAATCAAAAAAATCGAAGCCGTATCCGACGGTAAGCATACAGTCAAGATAAAGAACGGTGCTCCGAGCAGTTATTCTATTCAGGACCATATTTATTTTGCGGGTGCATCGGTTCCAAAGGAACAGACCTTGACACGCACCGCGGATAAGCCGCATTACGTTCAGTTTATCGGCGACTCTATTTCAGAGGATAGGCTCAGCCACGCTCACACCTCGGCCGATATTCTCGGTTGGGATTACTCAGTCGCTGCAAAGTCGGGTATTTCGTTACAAACGGGCCGCGGATATTGGGGAACTTCCAATCCTAATATGCTGGGTATCATAGGTGAGTCGGTCGGCATGGAGGATGCTTTCTTTAAGCTCGGATTGCCTCAGGATACTATGTCGGATGAAGATAAACAGCGGTATTATAATTATTTGAATGACGAATCGCTCAATTTTAATTTTAAAACCGGCAAAACTCCCGATGTTGTGTTTATTTTCCTTGGAACAAACGACGGACTGAAGGCTTCCTCAGACCGTGAAGGCTTTGTGCAGCATTACAGCGATTTTGTTGATGAGATATTGAAGGTCTATGGAAATAAACCTCAGATATTCATTATGCAGGCGCTGAGCGCGGTTAATCAGGAACGTTATATCAGTATTGATACGGCAGGCGAGGAGATTGTTGAAAGGCATCCGACTAAGGTGACCTTCATAAACCGTAATACGGTTGATTCGTGGGAAGTTGAGATTAGTGCTGACGGCACACATCCGTCAGCGGATGGCTATGTGACCCTTTCTGCTAGGGTGGCCGAGTTCCTTTGTGAACACTTCAAATAATATTTTACACACGTTTTCGACTTGTTTTGATATTTTTTTAAAAATCAAAAAGTAGTCTTGACAAATGGGGTGTAATTTGGTATAATCCCTTTATTAAAAGGCTTTGACGAAGAGGACTGTGAAGTTTAGCGTTTTCAGAGAGTCGGCGTTTGGTGTAAGTCCGATAACACTTTTTCACCGTTTGTAACTTCCGAGCTGAAAGGAAGAAAGCATTTTAAATGTGAGTAGAACCTTTCCGTTACTGCTGCGTAAACGCATAGGACTTGATAGAGTCTGAGGGGTACAAAGTGAACCTTTGTGCAATTTGAGTGGTACCGCGGGATATAAAGTTTTTATAGCTCGTCTCAAAGGATCTTACTTTGAGGCGGGCTTTTTTACCGCCTTGGAAACAGGAGGAAAATATGAAAACAACCGGTCTTGAATTTAAAATTATGGAGATGGCCAAACGTATCGCGGAGCTTCGCGAGATCGTTGGTCTCACAACCGCCGAAATGGCACTTAAAACCGGCGTGACCGAAGAAGAATACCTTGCCTGTGAAAATGGTGAACGCGATCTTAATTTCGCTTTCCTTTACCGTTGTGCATTGGCTTTGAAGGTTGACGTTACCGATATTATCGAGGGCTCCAGCCCCCGCCTTGCAGGTTATACCATAACCAGAAGGGGAGAAGGTCAGCGAATCGAGGAGGCACACGGTCTTCGTTATTACAACCTTGCCGCTTCCTTCAAAAACCGTATTGCCGAGCCTTTGTACGTTGTTACCGAATATAACGAAGAAGCACAGAATGCCGATATTGAGCTTACCGCCCACGACGGTCAGGAGTGCGATATTATCATCAAGGGTGCCTTGAAGGTTCAGGTCGGTGATCATATTGAGGTTCTTCACGAGGGCGACAGTATTTATTATGACTCGTCGGTTCCTCACGGAATGATTGCGGTCGATGGCAATGAGTGTTGCTTCTATGCCATCGTTCTTAATCCTCAGGGTGAGCCTATTGATCATATGGTTCACGGCGGTGTTAAGGAGTTCACTTCGACCTCGAAGCGTCCTGCCGTAGCCGTTGAGATGGCCGAAGAGGACCGCGTATGGGAGGATTTCGTAATTCCTCAGGAGAACGACAAGGGCACCATTACCAAGATCGACTTTAAAAATGAAGATAACTTTAACTTTGCGTTTGACGTTATTGACCGTTTGGGTCGCGAAAAGCCCGATAAGTTGGCTATGATTCATCTTGACCGTGAACGTAATGAGCGCCGCTTCACCTTCCGTGAAATGAAACACGCTTCATCGCAGACCGCCAACTACTTCAAGTCGCTTGGCATCGGCAAGGGCGACAAGGTAATGCTTATCTTAAAGCGCCATTATCAGTTCTGGTTCAGTATGATCGCTCTGCATAAAATAGGTGCGATTGCTATTCCTGCTACCAATCAGCTCAAAGAACACGATATTACCTACCGTCTGAATGCGGCAGGTGTAAAGGCTATTATCTGCACCGCCGACGGCGACGTTTCCAACGAGGTTGATCTCGCTGCCGAAAACTGTGAGTGCTTACAGCACAAGATTATGGTTGGCGGCAGTAAAGAGGGTTGGAGAAACTTCGACGCAGAGTACGGATTCTATACCCGTAAGTTTGAACGTACCGAGGATTCGCCCAAGGGCAACGATACTATGCTTATGTATTTCACCTCGGGTACCACCGGCAACCCCAAGATAGCAGTACATAACTTTAAATACCCGTTGGGTCACTTCATTACCGCTAAATATTGGCACTGTGTAAACCCCGAGGGTATTCACTTTACCATTTCCGATACGGGTTGGGCCAAGGCCGCCTGGGGTAAGATTTACGGACAGTGGCTGTGTGAGACGGCACTCTTTGTTTATGATTTCGACCGTTTTGAGGCCGCTGATCTGTTGCCGATGTTTGAAAAGTACAAGATTACCACGTTCTGTGCACCTCCGACTATGCTTCGTATGCTTATCAAGCAGGACATTTCCAAGTACGACCTGTCCTCGATCGAGCATATGACCACTGCGGGTGAGGCTTTGAACCCTGAGGTATTCCGTCAGTTTGAAAAGGCCACGGGATTGCAGATCATGGAAGGCTTCGGTCAGACCGAGACCACCTGTGCGTTGGCTAACCTTGTGGGCACAAGAACCAAGGTCGGTTCGATGGGTAAACCTGTTCCGCTTTACGATATCAAGCTTCTTGATGCCGACGGTAAAGAGGTCGCAGTCGGTGAGACGGGCGAAATTTGTATCAACGTTTCCCAAAAGGTTCCTTGCGGACTGTTCTGCGGTTACTTTAACGATAAAGAAAAGACCGACGAGTGCTGGTACGACGGTTTTTATCACACCGGCGATACCGCCTGGCGCGATGAGGACGGCTATTTCTGGTATGTCGGACGTGTTGACGACGTTATCAAGTCGTCGGGTTACCGTATCGGACCCTTTGAAATTGAAAACGTTATTATGGAGCTTCCGTACGTCTTAGAGTGCGGTGTTTCGGCCGCTCCCGATGATGTCAGAGGTCAGGTTGTCAAGGCAAGTATCGTTTTGACCAAGGGAACCGAAGGCACCGAAGAACTCAAAAAGGAAATTCAGACCTACGTCAAGAACCGAACTGCTCCTTATAAATACCCGAGAATCGTTGTCTTCCGCGACGAGTTGCCTAAGACCGTTAGCGGTAAGATTCAGCGTAATAAACTGTAAATATGAAAAGAGTAACACTTTTTGCCGGACATTACGGCAGCGGAAAGACCAATATCGCTGTTAATTTTGCGCTTTATCTTAAAAGTATCGGTAAAGACGTTATAATTGCCGATATGGATATTGTTAATCCTTATTTCCGCACGAAAGACAGTATGACAGAGTTGGAAAAGGCGGGCATTGAACTTATTTCACCGCAGTTTGCCAACTCCAACGTCGACCTTCCTGCTTTGCCGCAGGAAATGTATAAAACTGTTCAGGACAAAAGCAAGTATTCTGTCCTTGACATAGGCGGTGACGACCGCGGCGCTTATGCTTTGGGTCGTTACACACCGTATATTTTAGAGGAAAACGATTACGAATTTGTTTTCGTTGCCAACTTTTACCGACCGTTGACCACTACGGCCGCCGAGGCTTTGGAGGTTATGCGCGAGGTCGAGGTTGCGGCAGGACTGAAGTTCACCGCTATCGTCAACAACTCCAACGTCGGCAACGACACCGAACCGGAGGACGTGTTGACAACGGTCCCAAAGGCTGAAGAACTGTCACGCATTTCGGGTTTGCCCGTCATTATGACGACGGCTGAAACTAAGGTCTGTGAGCAACTGAAGACCGAAATCGACAACGTATTTCCGTTGAAACTGCAAAAGAAATATTTTGACATAAAGGGGTAAGAATTATGGCAAAAGTTATATTTGACGCCGATCTGTGTAAGGGCTGCGGACTTTGTGTAGATGCATGTCCCAAGGGTATTCTGCAGATCGCCAAAGACAAAATCAACAAAAAGGGACATTCTCCTGCAGAGATGACCGATGAGTCGAAGTGCATTGGCTGTGCTTTCTGTGCAACTATGTGTCCCGACTGTGTTATCACTGTTGAAAGGTAAGGTGGAAAAAATGGCTGAAAAGGTACTTATGAAAGGTAATGAAGCTATTGCAGAAGCCGCTATCAGGGCCGGTTGTATGCATTACTTCGGTTACCCAATTACTCCTCAGACCGAGATCGCAGCGTACATGGCCAAGCGTATGCCGAAAATCGGTGGTGTTTTTCTTCAGGCTGAGAGTGAGATTGCCGCAATCAATATGGTTTACGGTGTTGCAGGAACAGGTTTCAGAGTTATGACCTCGTCCTCCAGCCCCGGTATTTCGCTTAAAGGTGAGGGTATTTCTTACTTGGCAGGTGCAGACCTTCCTGCTTTGATCGTCAACGTTCAGCGTGGCGGCCCCGGCTTGGGCGGCATCCAGCCCTCGCAGTCTGACTATTTCCAGGCTACCCGTGGTCTCGGTCACGGTGACTTCCATCTTATCGTTATGGCTCCTGCCTCTGTTCAGGAAATGGCCGATATGACCGCAAAATGCTTCGATCTGTCCGATAAGTACAGAGTTCCGGCAATGATTCTTGCTGACGGTACTTTGGGTCAGATGATGGAGCCTGTTGTGTTGCCTGAGCCTACCGAATACAAGCCTGACAAGCCTTGGGCAGTAACCGGTACTAATTGTGAGCGTAAGCACAACATTATCAACTCACTTTATCTGAAACCCGAGGAGTTGGAGAAGACCAACTTTGAGCGTTTCGAGAGATATAAGGCTATTGAAGAAAACGAGCCTTTGTGGGAAGAATTTATGATGGACGATGCCGAAATCTGCGTTGCAGCATTCGGTATTGCCGCCCGTGTTTCCAAGAACGCAATCATGGCCGCACGTGAGAAGGGCATTAAGGTGGGTATGATCCGTCCCATTACCTTGTGGCCGTTCCCCAAAAAGCCTTTCAAGGCCGCCGCAGATAAGTGTAAGGCTTTCATCTCGGTTGAGCTTTCGATGGGTCAGATGATCGAGGACGTTCAGCTTGCAACCGAATGCAAGGTTCCCGTAACCCTTTGCAACCGTGCAGGTGGTATGATCCCCAGTCCCGAGGAAGTTCTCGAGGCAATTGAAAGAGCAGCAGGAGGTAATAAGTAATGGCAGTAGTATTTCAGAAACCCAAAGCATTAACCGATGCTCCGCTTCATTACTGTCCCGGTTGCACCCACGGTATTATTCACCGTTTGGTTGCTGAGGCTATTGATGAACTGGGTATTGAGGGCAAGACCGTCGGTGTAGCTCCTGTTGGTTGCTCCGTTATGGCTTATGACTATTTTGCTTGTGATATGGTAGAGGCCGCTCATGGCCGTGCACCTGCCGTTGCAACAGGATTGAAACGAGCACTTCCTGAAAACATTATCTTCACCTATCAGGGTGACGGTGACTTGGCTTCTATCGGTATGGCTGAAACTGTCCATGCCGCAACCCGTAATGAAAATATCACCGTTATTTTCGTCAACAACGCAATTTACGGTATGACCGGCGGTCAGATGGCTCCTACATCCTTGCCCGGTCAGGTAACACAGACCTCTCCTTACGGTCGTGATACCGCAACGGTCGGTTTCCCCATCCGTGTTTCCGAAATGCTTTCAACCTTGGATGGCCCCGAGTTCATTCAGCGTGTTGCCGTTAACAACGTAAAGAACATTAACGCCGCAAAGAAGGCCATCAAAAAGGCTTTCCAAAATCAGGTTGAGGGCAAAGGCTTCTCGTTGGTTGAGGTTGTTTCAACCTGTCCTACCAACTGGGGCTTGACTCCTCAAAAGGCTCTTGAGTGGGTTGAGGAAAAGATGATTCCTTATTATCCCTTGGGCGTTTATAAAGACAGAAGTGCGAATAAGGAGGAAAAATAATGGCTACTACACAGATCCTTATTGCAGGCTTTGGCGGACAGGGCGTTCTGTTTGCCGGTAAGTGTATTGCTTACAAAGGCCTTGAAGAGGGTAAGCAACTCAGCTGGTTGCCTTCTTACGGCCCCGAAATGCGTGGCGGTACCGCTAACTGTAGTGTTATCATCAGCGATACTCCCGTTGGTTCGCCTATCGTTTCAACTCCCGATGTTCTGACCGCAATGAACCTTCCTTCACTTGATAAGTATGAGGATGCAACCGCAAAGGGTGGAAAGATTTTTGTTGATTCATCTTTGATCGACCGTAAGGTCAACCGTACCGATGTTGACGCTTACTATATCCCTGCAACCAAGCTGGCCAACGATGCAGGCTTCCCGACTCTTGCCAATATGATTATGATGGGTAAGATGATCAAGGAAGCAGGATTTGTTTCGATGGACGGAATGAAAGAGGCTTTAAGTCACGTTATTTCGGCAAAAAGAGCCGATATGCTTGACATTAACCTCAAGGCTATCGAGATCGGTTATAATTACGAAGGTTAATTATTTCACCCGCCAAACCCTTAACGGGAGTTGGCGGGTGTTCTTTTTGTTAATCCATACCTTAAAACGAGGAATTTGTGGAAAATCGGCACTAACAAAATTGTTTTCCTCACAAAATAGTGCGTATTTGGTATTTATTTCACGACGGTTATATGATAGAATACGATTAAAGATTAAAAAAGGGGTAATTATTATGAAGATTAAAGCAGTTTCAGTTCCGCTTATTACGGTTGACCCGTTTTTCAGTGTATGGTCGCCTGCCGACAGGTTGACCGATACTTACACCTGCCATTGGACCGGTCGTATCAATTCCATGGTTGGTATGGTAAAGGTTGACGGTAAGGTGTTCCGTTTCTTGGGAAGAGTTATGCCGCAAACCCATGTGGTTTACAGGCATGAACCCGAAGCTCTTCCTCAAACCGATTTGGATATTACTCCTACCGCAAGTATTTACACCTTTGAAAACGACCTTTTGAAGCTGACGGTCACCTTCCGCACTCCGCTTTTGATGAACGACCTTGTTTTGATGTCAAGACCTGTTTCTTATATGGAGTACAAGGCAGAACTTAAGGGCGATTACGATTTTTCTCTTTATTTTGACGTTGACACCCAAATTTGCGGTGATTGGGAAGCCGATAAGATTACGTTTGGAAAAACCGAAAACTCGCTTTGGGTTGGAAAATCCCAGCAGAATCCGTTGCATTGCAGTGGTGACGATTGCCGTATTGATTGGGGATATTTTCACCTTGCCGATAAGGATTCGTTTGTGTCTGACAAAAGGGGTAGATTCGATTACATCAACAATCGCGAGATAGCCAAGTTTGAGGATTTCAGCCGAAATGATTATACCCAATGCGCTCACAGAACGCTTGCCGTTATTAAAAAGGAACTCAAGGGCGTTATTACTGTGGCTTTCGACGATGTAAAGTCTATTCAGTATTTTGGTGAAAACCTTGACCCTTACTATATGACCAAGTACAAGAGCTTTGATGAGATGCTCGCCGCCGCTTTGGCTGACTATGAAGAGGTCAAGGAAAAGTGTGAGATTTTTGACCTTGCACTGACCGAGAGAATGTTGGCCGTCGGTAAGGATTACGCCGCCATCGGTTGCCTTGCATACCGTCAGGCTATTGCCGCACATAAGCTTGTTGACACGCCCGACGGAATCGCATTCCTTTCAAAAGAGAACTTCTCTAATGGTTGTATCGGCACCTTGGACGTTACATATCCTTCCATTCCTTTGTTCCTTTTGTTCAACCCCGAGTTGGTT
>JAGBXM010000068.1 GCA_017629275.1 Clostridia bacterium | reverse complement strand
TTCAAAGACGCACTACGACGGTATCGTTAATTTTATTCATTACAACGACCCTGAGGAATACAAGCAGGTTCACCGTTTCCTTATAAAGAACACAGACCATCTCATATTCCTTTCGTCCTACCGTGTTTATGCCGACGAGCAGCACCCCGTGACCGAATCTGCACCGAGATTGCACGAGGTCATAAAAGACCCCGATCTTTTAAAAGGTGACACCTACGGCGTAAGCAAAGGTATTTGTGAGGATTTTTTGTTCAACGAGTGTGAGGGTGAAAATTGGACCATTGTGCGCCCCGTTATATCCTTTTCTCATATCAGAATGGACATTTTGATGAATAGCGGCCATTGGACTGTGAAATATGCCCGAGAAAACAAGCCGTTGCTTCTTCCGCTTTCCTGCAAGGAACTTCACGCAGGACTCGACTGGGCGGGCAACTCAGGTAAACTGATTGCCAACCTTCTATTTAAAACCGCCGCACTTGGTGAGGCTTTCACCATATACTCAGGTCACGGAATGACCTGGGAAGATGTTGCAGACGCCTACAAAAGGGCTATCGGCCTCGAAGTCGAGTGGGTTGATGATGAAAGCTATATAGACACTATTCCCACGATTCGAACCGTCGACGCACATACGTGGATGTGGAAATATGACCGCAAATTTGACCGTGATATCGACTCCTCAAAGGTGTTGAAGGTAACGGGACTCAAGCGAACGGATTTCGCCTCCATAGAGGATGGCATCAAAGCAGAAATGAAGATTCTGGTGCAAGAAAACTAAACGGTTGCTGACAGCAACAGATAAAAAAGCCACGGTCAGTTGTTTATACTGACCGTGGCTTGATTTAACTCTACTTAAAACAGCTTATCGGGGTTCAAAATATTTTTGGGATCGAAGGCGGATTTGATACCGCGCATAAGCGCGATCTGCGTGTCGCCGAGGCTTTCCTTCAAATAGCCTTTTTTGGCGAAACCGATACCGTGTTCACCCGACACCTGTCCGCCGATTTCGTGAGCCTTCGTATACATCATATCAAAAGCTTTCTTGAGCTTTTCTTCCCAAATTTTATCGGTTGCACCGTCACGGCAAATGTAAATATGAAGGTTACCGTCACCTGCGTGACCGAAGCTGGGGATTCTCACACCCAATTCTTTGGCTATAATGTGGGTATACTTAATGAACTCGGCAATCTTGTTACGGGGAACGACAACGTCGCATTCATCCATCTCGTCGGTCGAAGCCTTGATGGCCTCAAGGAATGCACCGCGGGCCGACCAAACCGACTTTTTACGCTCATCGGTGTCGATAAAGAAGGCATCGGCCGCGCCATTGACGATACAAAGGTCGGCAATTTTGGAATAGTTCTTCTCGATTTCTTCATCCGACGAACCGTCAAAGGTCAACAACAAATATGCGGGATGCGAAGTATCGGGGAACTTTTTGGAAAGGTAATCCTCCGAGAACAAAATGGTATCTCTCGACATATACTCAATGGCGGTCGGATTTGTATCGGTCTTAACGATAAGCGGTACGCAGTCGAGCGCATCGTCCATCGAATCAAACGGAACCAAAAGGCTTACCGACTTGGTAGGCTTCGGCAGAAGTCTTAAAACCGCCTTGGTAATTATACCTAAGGTGCCCTCCGAACCAACCATAAGGTTCAAGAGACTGTACCCCGAACTGTTTTTGACTATCTTACCGCCGAAAACCTGAACCTCACCGTTAGGCAGAACCACGGTCAACTCACGGACGTAGTCTCGCGTAACACCGTAACGGACGGCACGCATACCGCCTGCGTTGGTCGAAATATTACCGCCGATGGTGGCCGATTTTTCACCCGGATCGGGCGGGTAAAACAGAGCGTTCTCTTCAACAAATGCGGCCAATTCCATAAGCAGTACGCCGGGCTCGACCGTAACGGTCAGATTTTCGGTGTCAAGCTCTAAAATGCGGTTCATTTTGGCAGTACAAAGCAGAATTCCGCCCTTGACTGCAACCGCCGCACCGACAAGTCCCGTACCTGAGCCACGTGCGGTAACGGGCAGGTTATACTTATAAGCGTAAGCCATTATTTTCGAAACCTCTTCAGTCGAGGTGACGAAAATCAGCACGTCGGGAGCAGCCTCGGTACCGCCAAGCTCGTCGTGGTGGTAGTCGGGGTTGATCTCATTGCCGACAAAAATTCGGTCGGCAGGAATAAATGATTTTAAATATTCAATATCGGTGGAATTTATTACGTTATACATTATTTTCCTGCCTCCTTTATCATTTTTTCGAGTTCACTGAGGCACTCGTACAAATCGCCTATTACACAGTAATGTGCAACGTCAAAAATAGAAGCCGAACGGTCGGAGTTGACGGCAATGATACATTCAGCGCTCTTCATACCTGCCGCAAACTGAACCGCACCCGAAACACCAAGGGTGATTATCAGCTTGGGCGCAACCGTTTTACCGCTGAGACCTATCTGACGACTTGCATCCATCCAACCGCACTCAACAAGCGGTCTTGTGCAGGCGAGCTGTGCGCCGATGGAATCTGCGAACTTCTGAACTATCTGAATATCGTCTTTCGATTTGATTCCTCGACCTACGGCAACGATAATCTCAGCATCCGAAATATCGCTTTCGGGCGGCTTATGTTCAACGTTGAGCACCCTTACCGAAGGTTCTTCCCAATCGGGGTTGACCTCACATTTTACTATCTCACCCGTTGCATTCTCGTGCGCTTCGGGTGCCGAGAACACCTTATAACGCACCGTGCAGAACTGCGGTCTGGTATTGGGAGTAATGATACGTGCCATAATATTGCCGCCGAATGCAGGACGAATCTGCACAAGGTCGGTATTGTCCTTCATTTCAAGTCGGGTGCAGTCGGCGGTAAGACCCGTTCTGAACCGACAGGCAACACGGGGCGCTAAGCTTCGGCCGATGTTAGTGGCACCGACAAGCACCGATGAAGGTTTAACGGTATTTATAAAATTCTCAAAGGCATTTGCGTAGGTGGTGACGGTAAAATTCTCAAAAATGGGAGAATCGTAGACAAAAACCTTATCAACACCGCTTTTGAGCAAATTTTCCGAAAGGCCGTTATCCCCGTTGCACATCAGAACGGCATACACGGGATGACCGATCTTTGCGGCCAACTCTTTAGCCTTACCGATAAGCTCGAAGGTTACGGGATGGATACCGCCTTGAGTATAGTCGGCAAAAACGGCGATGCCGCGCCAAAGCGACTTATCGACCGTGACCTTGGCCTCGTCCTCTACGTATTCAACGGCACCTTTAGGGCCTTTTTTAACGCAGAGTTTACACATTTTACAGGCGGAATTGATATGCAATTCGCCGTCATACGAAATGGCCGAAAACGGACATATCTTGGTAAGCTGTTCGGCAACTTCGGAAGTTATGACCGATTGATTGATCTTAAGCTCAGGCATTTATTCCACCCTCCTTTAAATAAACTTCTTGTCGCAAAGGATCTTGAAGATCGACGCGGCGTTTTCTTCGGCAGTTCCCTCTATCACAACGTGTTCCGACATTTTTTCGGGAGGGAATATTTTCTCAACCTGCGTAGGCGAACCCGAAAGTCCGTAATGCTTGGGATCGCTGTCGATAAAATCATCCAACGACAAAACCTTGATAAGGTCGTCATTTCCAATCGAAGCCTTTTTGCGTTTATAAGACGGTAAACGGGGAGTATTTATCTCACCGTCGGCGCAGATAACACACGGAGTATCCATTTCGGCCGACATAATAAGATTACCCAAGGTGCATTTGAATTTAAGCTTTCCGTCGACTATTTCGCACGACTGAACGTTGGAATAATGAGGAATACCCAAAAATTCCGCCATTTCGGCACCGACCTGCGCGGTATCACCATCGGTGGTCTGCTTACCGCAGATAACAAGATCATAGTTGCCCAAAGACACAAGGCAGGACGACAGCGTATAAGAGGTTGCCAGAACGTCGGCACCTGCAAAACGGCGGTCACTGATAAGTACACCCTTATCGGCACCCATATAGATAGCCTCTAACAAAACCTGCTTTGCGGCACCGGGACCCATTGTAACGGCGGTAACGGTACCGCCATAGGTCTCTTTAAGCGACAGAGCCGTTTCGAGAGCAAAAAGGTCATACGGATTCATTTTACTATCCGCACCGTCACGGATAAGGACACCGGTCACGGGGTCGACCTTAACGTTCGAACTGCCCGGAACCTGTTTGATACATACAATAATGTTCATAAGCCACCTTGCCTTTACTGAATTGTTGAACTTTAAACAAGTATATTATCAGTTTAACACACTAAATCGCATTTGACAATGATAATTAAAACTTTAACAAAGTTTTAGGACTTCCACGCAAAATTGGGTAAATTATCAAAAGCCTTACATCCGTAACACAACCAAAACAATAGATATGTCATTCCGAGGAACAAAGTGACGAGGAATCTTTTAAGCCAAGGTAAGATTCCTCACATCTGTTCGGAATGACAGAGCCGAAAGCAAATCATTTCGGCACGGCCAAACAAAAAAACTCCGTTTCGGCAACAGCCGAAACGGAGTTTTTTATTATCCGTGATATAGCTTTTTAGTTTGATATTTAGGTTCGCAGGTAAGGTTTATACCCAACTTCTTAAAGACGTTGATGTCAACCGAACTGAGCATTACCGAAGAATGTGCCTCACAGTTTTTGAGCATTTTAAGGCAATCCATCGCCTTTTTGGCATTTTCGTCGGTAACTGCCGAAACACAAAGCGCAATCAGAATCTCATCGGTATGTAATCTCGGGTTATGGTTGCCTAAGAAACCGATCTTCAATTCCTGCACGGGTTCAATAACGTTCTGCGGAATAAGTCTGACCTCTTTGTCAATACCCGCAAGGTGCTTCAAAGCGTTAAGCAAAAGTGCCGAACTTGCGCCCAACAAAGAAGTGGTCTTGCCCGTGATAACGGTACCGTCGGGCAATTCGAGTGCAGCGGCAGGAGCGCCTGTTTCGGTGGCGCGTTCATTAGCGGCGGCAATTACGGTACGGTCGGCAACGTTGATACCTGCCTGCTCCATAAGTAACTCTATCTTGACCGTCTCATTCTCGTCGGCCTCACCGCGACTGCGCTTGCACAAGGCCTCGTAATAACGACGGATGATCTCGTTATCGGCGGCCGCCTTTACGGCATCGGGGTCAAAAATGCAGTTACCTGCCATATTTACACCCATATCGGTGGGTGACTTATAAGGGCAACTGCCCAGCATTCTTTCCATACAAGCCTTGACGACGGGATAGATCTCAACGTCGCGGTTGTAGTTGACGGCCAACTCGCCGTATGCATCCAAATGGAACGGATCG
This sequence comes from Clostridia bacterium, assembly GCA_017629275.1. Classification (GTDB taxonomy): domain Bacteria; phylum Bacillota; class Clostridia; order Oscillospirales; family Acutalibacteraceae; genus UMGS172. Next base: position 6,527 of record JAGBXM010000068.1, on the reverse strand, counting down.
ATCATATTAACGTCATTAAGGTCGGCAGTTGCGGCCTCATAAGCCAGATTGACCGAATCCTTAAGCGCAAGATTCCATATCGGGAAGGTCTCAAACTTGGCGTAACCCGCCTCAATACCGCGCTTATGCTCGTGATAGAGCTGACTTAAACACGTGGCCATCTTACCGCTGCCGGGGCCGGGGCCCGTAACAACAACAAGTTTTCTTGTAGTCTCAATATAATCGTTCTTACCGTAGCCCTCGTCAGACACGATAAGCTTAAGGTTTGAAGGATAACCCGGAATCGGGAAATGCTTGTAAACAGGAACACCCAAGGACTGCAGCTTTTTGGCAAAGGCATCGGCAGAAGCCTGTCCCGTATAACGGGTAAGCACAACGCTTCCGACGTAAAGCCCGAAGCCGCGGAAAGCGTCGATAAGACGAAGTACGTCAAGGTCGTAGGTAATACCAAGGTCGCCTCTGACCTTGTTTTTCTCAATATCGGCGGCATTTATGGCAATAACGACCTCGGCCTCGTCCTTAAGACGGGCAAGCATACGTATTTTAGAATCGGGAGCAAAACCGGGCAACACACGTGCGGCGTGAAAATCGTCAAAAAGCTTACCGCCAAACTCCAAGTAAAGCTTGCCGCCGAATTTTTTGATACGCTCCGCAATATGCTCGGACTGCATCTTCAGATATTTGTCATTGTCAAAGCCGATACGATACATAATTCCTACCTCTGCCCTGCCGTATTTTAAAAAACAAAAAGCGAAAGGGTGCAATACCCTTCCGCTTATGTATTTTACCATAATGCAACTTCAAATACAAGTATAATTTCAAGGAATATTTATTTATTTTTTTGCGCAGAAAATTATATCTTGCAGTAAAGCACCTTAAGTGTGCTCCCGCAAATGAGCGATTGATGGTAAACCCCTACAACAAGAGGATTTGCATTTTGTAAAGACCGCTTCACAACATACCGTTCATAACCTCCATCACGAATCCTGCACCTAATTTCAACCCGTGTTTGAATATTGCCCGTTCATTGATATCGGCCAACTCCGAACAGCAGGTTTCGTATTTTTCAAAAACTACTTTTTGTTCTTCGGTCATAGACTCCGACAACGCTTTTTTATGCCGTTCAACATATCGTTCTAATTCTTCAACCTGTTCTGCATCACGTTTACAATTTGCACAAGGTTTAAGTCTTCCGTACCAGAGTTCTTCAATCAAATTCGTCATTTAACCACCTCAATATATTTTACCTTGATACACAATAACACAAAATTGTGTTATTGTCAACACAATTTTGTGTTTTGATGTAAAATAAAAATAAGAGGTGAATATTATGAAATACGAATACCCCCGAATAAGAGATTTAAGAGAAGACCAAGACAAAACGCAGGAAGATATTGCACAACTTTTAAATGTATATACCACAACCTATCAACGCTGGGAAAGAGGCGAAACCGAGATTCCTTGTCATGTAATCATTAAATTGAGCAAATTCTACAACACTTCGACCGATTATATCCTCGGAATAACCGATAAAAAATAAATAATAACCGCGCCGTGCGTTTAAGACGCACGGCGCGGTTATTATTATTCTTTAAGCGCCTCGGTTATCTCGCTGCAGTCCTTCAATACCATATCGGGTTTATCAACCGAATCACGCAAAATCTGCTCGTCGGTCTCACCGCTCATAACAAGGATACTCAAAACCCCTGCGTTCAGTCCGCTTTTAACGTCGGTATAAATTCTGTCTCCGATAACGGCGGTCTTTTCTTTGGGCGTATCGGTGCGTTCCATCGCAAGTTCGGGCATCAAAGCCTCAGGCTTACCGACAAGGAACGGACGCTTTTTGGTGCAGTTATAGATCATATCGCAAACGCTTCCGCAGTCGGGTACCGAGCCGAATTCGGTCGGGCAAACATAGTCGAGATTGGTGGCAACATAGGGTACTTCCCTGGTCAGCAACTCACGGCAGACGTCCTCAAGCTTTTTAAAGGTCAGTTCCTGGTCGTTACCCATAACAATAACGTCGGCCTCGGGTGCCTTGTAGGTTACCTTAAAGCCTTCGGACTCTAATTCGGCAATAAGCGATTTGGTTCCGCAGACATAAAGAGTCGCGTCGGGATAAGTCTTTTTAAGATAATATGAGGTTGCCTGCGACGAGGAAATAAACTCCTCCTCGGTGGCCTCAATACCCAGACGGGCAAGCTTTTTGATATAATCGGCAACGCTTTTGGACGAATTGTTGGTCATAAACATATACCGTCTGCCGGTCTTTTTAATGGTGTCCAACAGTTCAAGAGTGAAGTCGTACAAACGGTCACCCAGATAAAGAGTGCCGTCCATATCAAACAAAAACAAGTCGATATTCTGCAGTTTTGCGTTTCTGTCGTTCATAAAAACACCTTTTCTTTTTGCTTTTCTAAAAGATCCCGATGCTCACGCATCGCCCTACGGGTTCGACTTCGCGCCGCTTAGTCATTCTGATTGAGCCAAGCGAATCGAACCTGAACGAAGTGAAGGCGCGAAGCGGAATCTTAAGTGGCGCTTCACTCAGGATGACATTGCAGAAAAGCAAATAATTATTTTATATCCTTAGTTGCGATGACCGAGGTGCCGAAAACATTTTCGATAATAACGTCACCGATATAGACGGGAGCGCTGACCTTGGTCGCACGGATAATTTCCATAAGTTCAAATATCATACCCTTGGGGATAGGGTCGGCCGTCTTGACACTTACCATGGTATCCTCGCGGTTGTCAACACGGATAATTGAGGTTACGGTGCGGACGGGATTAACGCACTCGTCAATGCCGTATTTTTCACCCTTCGGGCAACCGTGACCGCTGACCTTAGTATTTTCGCCGTCAACGGTGACGGTCAGGGAACAACCTCTCGGGCAGATTATACAGGTTAAATTTCTTTCCATTATATTTCCTCCAACGATACGGTAACGGTATCCTTCACCAATGCCAATTTATCGGCCTTGACCGTGATCTTTTCCATTTCACCGGGTGCGGCCTTCAGACGGACAGCGGTGGCTAAAACCTCGTCGCCGCTTCGAACGGTAAAGCGCACCTTACCGAAAGGCTCGGTAACACGCATAAAGAGTGCAACGTCACCGTCACGGTTGGAAATGCACTGAGGTAAAACGTAACGCACACCGTTACCTGCCCCTGTTTTAATTTCCTCAGTCTTACCCTTGCCTTCAAGAACAAGCCTTGCGGCGGCGGTGCCTGCAATTTCGGCTTCGTCCGAAACATAGTCGACAAGGTCGTGTACCTGCAAAACGTTACCGCAGGCAAAAATACCCTTGACCTTAGTTTCGCGGTTTTCATCAACTTGGGCACCGTTGGTTATGGGGTCAATAGGAATACCTGCCGCGCGGGTAAGTTCGTTTTCGGGGATAAGACCGACCGATAAAAGCAGAGTATCACAAGGAATATAACGCTTGGTTTCTTCGATAACACGGCGATTTTCGTCAACCTGGGCAATGGTAACGCCCTCAAGACGTCGGTCACCGTGTATCTCACAAACGGTGGTCGAAAGATAAAGCGGAATGCCGAAATCCTCAAGGCACTGTACGATATTACGGGTAAGTCCTCCCGAATAAGGCATCAGTTCGCAAACGGCCTCAACCTTTGCGCCTTCAAGCGACATTCTTCTTGCCATAATAAGACCGATGTCACCCGAACCTAAGATTACGGCACGCTTGCCGACGGCATAGCCTTCGCAGTTCATCAGTTTCTGTGCGGTACCTGCACTGTAAACGCCTGCAGGACGCTTGCCGCTGATATTAAGTGCACCGCGGCTGCGCTCACGGCAACCCATTGCCAAAATAACGGCCTTAGCCTTTATCTTTAAAATACCGTCGCGGTTGGAAGCGGTCACCACTCGGTCGGAGGTAAGGTCGGTGACCATAGTCTCATAATACACCTTTATACCGCGTTCTTCAACCATTTTCTTATAAACTGCGGCATACTCGGGACCTGTCAACTCACGTCCCAGCTTGTGCAGACCGAAGCCGTTGTGAATACACTGTCTCAAAATACCGCCGATATCATCGTCGCGGTCGAGAATAACAACGTCATTTACGCCGCGGTCAAAGGCCGCAACTGCGGCCGCCATACCTGCGGGACCGCCGCCGATAATTACTATATCGTGTTCCAACATCAAAATCTCTCCTTAAAGTTTGCCCAAGACCATCTGTGAGGTCTTGCCGTTTTTGGTAACGTCTTCCATTTTGCAACCGTTTTCTTCGGCGAGAAGCTTCATAACAAACGGTTTGCAAAATCCGCCCTGACAGCGTCCCATACCCGATCTTGTGCGGCGCTTGACTCCGTCAATGTCTTGGGGTTTCGGGTCGCGGCGAATGGCATCTCTTATCTCGCCCTCGGTGACCGTTTCACAACGGCAGATAATCTTACCGTAGGCAGGATTTTTCTTGATATATTCGTTTTTCTCCTCATCGGTCAGGTGACGGAAGAAATGCGGATCCTCACGTGTGCCGTCAAAATCGGGATTTAACTCTAACTCAAGACCTGCATTTTTCAGCACCTCAACGGTGTATTCGGCAATAGCAACCGACGATGTAAGTCCCGGTGAATCAATGGCGGCAACGTTGATAAAGCCTTTTTGAGCCTTGCTTTCTTCAATGATAAAATCGCCGTTTTTCTCGGACGAACGGACACCGCAGAACGAGGTGATAACCTCTCTGAACTGAACCGAAGGCACACTCTTTGCGGCCAATCTTTGCACCGTTTCAAGGCCCTCGGGAGTGGTATTGACACACATCGGGCAATCGACCGCCTCGGCAGTAGGTCCTGTCAGAAGGTTACCGTCAACGGTAGGCGAAACAAGTATACCCTTACCCTCTTTGGAAGGCACCTGAAATATGGTGTGGCTGACCCTTGCGCCCTCTTTTTTGTCAAGCAGTATATACTGACCTGCTCTGGGGATTATCTCAAACGAATCATCCCCCACCATAGCGGCTATTTTGTCACCATAGCAACCTGCACAGTTAATAACGTATCTCGCCTTAACACAGCGGCCGTCGGCCGACGAAACGTTAAAGCAACCGTCGTTTATAATAGAAGTAACGGTAAAATCGGTTAAAAGAACAGCACCGTTTTTCATAGCGTTGCCGACGGCGGCAATGGTCAACTCATAAGGACAAATGATACCTGCCGTGGGAACGTTCAAAACCGCGGTGATTTCGGGCGAAAGATTAGGCTCGATTGCTCTTGCCTCGTCACCCGAAATGATGGACATCTTTTCAATACCGTTTTCAATGCCTCGGTCATAAAGTTCCTTTAAGTGTGCCTCTTCTTTTTTTGAAAAAGCACAAACGAACGAGCCGTTATTCTTGTGCGGAACGTGAAGCATTTGGGCAGTTTTATAAAGCTTGTCGACACCCGTCGAGTTAAGCTTGGCCTTCAATGTATCGGGTTCGGGGTCAAAACCGCCGTGGATAATACCACTGTTGGCTTTGGAAGCACCGCACGCCACGTCGCTTTCCTTTTCGAGCAAGACTACCGACAGTTTATACTTGGTCAGTTCCCTTGCCGTAAGTCCGCCGATAACACCGGCACCGATGACCGCTACATCATAAATCATATATACTTCTCCTTTTAGAATAATTTACTCTAAAACCCGCAAAAAAAGAGAAACAGAAACCCAACGGCGGTTAATAACCGTCGTTAGCATTTCCGTTTCTCCAAATCTCTTGCGGAATATTAAATTAGTGCGAGGGGCGTCGAACCCAAACCGCCTCGCATTAAATATACCAAAGGTCCTTTTTGCCGGTCGAAACCGCCAAAGCACCGCTTGACAATGCATCCATAACCTCTTGCTTGATCTCGATAAGACCGCCCGCAATGATAGGTGTTTTGCCGTTTGAAAAGCGCTTTATGACCTTACTTACCGTACCCGGCATTATCTCAACCAGGGCAGGTGCAGAGGAATTCAAAACCTCGTCAATACTGTCGACACCCTGCGAATCCAACGCAAAGAAACGCTGAACCGTAATAAGACCGCAATCCTTAGCAGCCCTTATCAAGTGCGACCGCGTACTGATTATACCATCCACCCCGCACTTTGTCAAGTATTGCACACCCGCTTTATCCTTACCGATACCGTCGGCAAGGTCGATATGCACTAATACAAGCTTGTTTTTCTGATGTGCACGTTCAATGAGCTTTGCCACCGTCAAAACACTGCAACCAAGCAGAAAAACCACCTCGGTCGGTGCTTCTAAAGCCGCCTCGAAGCCGTCCTCACGCACGGCCGAAATAACGGGACTGTTTTCCAGTCTTTCCAAAAGATTACTGCTCATTTTCTCACCACCCAAAAGTTTTACTATTATATCCTAACACATTTCAAATCAAATGTAAACTGCTGAAATCGTGCAAAAAACAGCGATTTGTGCATTGCAAAAGCAACCGATCTTATACAATAAAAGCGACTGTCTCGTTCTTGTGGCTAATTGAACGCTCCGAAGTGCGCTCCTTTTTTATTCATTTTTCCCTCAATG
>JAGBXM010000008.1 GCA_017629275.1 Clostridia bacterium | reverse complement strand
GCTTTTTCAGAATTACACTTGCGTGTTAATCCTTAATTACTTTGAGTTTTTCTCAAAAAAATTTTAGGGTCCTAAATGTTATATCGTTGTTTAATTTTCAAGGTCCGCTTTGCGCTTATCACCAGGCTTTTCAAGGCTTTTCAACCCCGCTTCCCGTGAGGCGCTCGATTATATTACCACAACCACAGGGGTTTGTCAACACTTTTTTTCAAGAAAATCGAAAAATTTTTAAAACTTCTTTTTCTGTAAGGTTTACTTGTGTTTGCCACGTTGCGCGACAACAAAATATAGTGCCCAAACCCTTGAGTGGCCTGCATTCAATATTACCCAAAACAAACAATTTTATTCATACATTATATAATATATGCAAAATTTATGGCCTTTTCTATCAAACTTCAAGATTCCCACATTCGTTCGGAATGACAACCGGCTACCGGTCTGTCATTCCGAGTAGCAACGCGACGAGGAATCTTTACGCGGCCCCCTTGAAATCCCTCCACCGCTGACGCGGTCCCCCTCCCTTTGACAAGAGAGGCAAATCGGGAGGCTAAGATTCTTCGCTGCGCTCAGAATGACGGTTATTATAATTTATTGGCTTAATGACGGGCGAACACGCAGGTTCGCCCCTACGAGATAGAGTTGAACCTTGTAGGGGCAACTCTTTCTTTCACACACCGTGACGCTTCTGCAAATTTGGAGTTGAAATTCCAATTTATATACATTATAATAATATAATAATTTAAATCTGCTAAAAGCGATGTTGAAATCGGTGCTAAATCACGGTTTCTTACATTTATATAGGAGGATGGCTTTATGGATTACAAATTTTCTGCTCCGGTTGCCGACTTGAAGCCGTCGGCCATTCGTGAGATTTTGAAGTTCACATCAATGCCCGGCTATATTCCCTTTGCGGCAGGCAACCCTGCTCCCGAGGCTCTGCCGACCGAGACGGTCGCCAAGATTACGGCCGATATTTTCGAAAACCGACCCATTGAGGCTTTGCAGTATTCGGTGACCGAGGGTTATATGCCGTTACGCAACCACCTTAAAGAATATATGAAGCAAAAGCACAACGTCGGCCGCGAGTTTGATGAGCTTATCATCACCACGGGCGCACAGCAGGTTATGAACCTTGCCACAATGGTGCTTTGCAACCGCGGTGACACCATTATCTGCGAGAATCCGAGCTTTATCGGTTCGCTCAACGCCTTCCGTTCGTTTGGTGTAAACCTTGTGGGCGTTGAGGTCGAGTCAGACGGAATGAATATTGAAAAGCTGGAAGCCGCACTCAAAGCCCACCCCGATGCGCGTTTCATCTATACCATTCCGACCTTCCAGAACCCGTCAGGTCTGTGTATGAGCGTCGAAAAGCGTAAGGCTGTTTATGAACTTGCCAAAAAGTACGGCGTTCTGATTTTAGAGGACAACCCGTACAGTGACACCCGTTTCAGAGGCGAGGAGCCACCCACCATCAAGAGTATGGACGAGGACGGCATCGTTATCTACGCAGGCACCTTCTCGAAGGTTATTTCACCGGGACTACGTGTCGGCTTCACCGTAGCGCCTGCTCCCGTCGTCGGCAAGATGGTGGTCTGCAAGCAGACCAGCGACGTTCACACCAACATTTTGGGTCAGATTATCTGCCACGATTTTATGACCAAGTACGATTATGAAGCTCACCTCGACCGCAACCGTGAGGTCTACCGTAAAAAGTGCGACCTTATGACGGGGCTTATCGACGAGCACATCGGAAATTACGTTGAATATGTAAAGCCCGAGGGCGGTCTTTTCGTTTGGCTCAAATTACCCGAGACCGTTGATATGGTCGGCTTCTGCACCGAGGCGGTCAACAATAAGGTCGCCACCGTGCCGGGCACCGCCTTTGTCACCAATACGTCCGACATAAGCCACTGCTTCAGAATGAACTACTCCACCCCCACCGATAGCCAAATCGTCAAGGGAATGGAAATTTTGGGCAAGGTTGCAAAGAATTATTTGAAGTAAATTTAATTAATCTTAAACGTAGGGGCGAACTGTGTTCGCCCGCGGGCGTTCGAAGAATGCCCCTACAAATTAATAAATCAGATTTTGTAGAGACCGACGTCCTCGGCGGTCCGTCACACCTCATCCGTCACACTAACGTGTGACACCTTCCCCTCGAGGGGAAGGCTGATGTAAAATAAGGAGAAGAAAATGGAAAACAATAATGTGCCTCAAAAAAAGAGAGCGTTAAGCTTTATTCAGTCCAGCGGTATGTTTACGTTGGGCAACTATCTCGGAGCAGTCAAGAACTGGAACAATATGCAGGAGGAGTTTGAGTGTGTGTTCGGCATCGCCGATCTGCACGCCATCACCGTCCGTCAGGAACCGGCAGAGCTTCGCAAACAGATCTATTCTGCCGCCGCAATGCTTCTCAGTACCGGTCTTGACCCCGAGAAATCATTGATCTTTATGCAGTCGCACGTTGCGGCTCATTCGCAGTTGGCCTGGATCTTAAATTGCTATACCCAATTCGGTGAACTGTCGAGAATGACACAGTTCAAGGACAAGTCGCAAAAGCACGCCGACAACGTCAACGCAGGACTTTTCACCTACCCCGTTCTGATGGCGGCCGACATTCTTTTGTATAAGCCCGACCTTGTACCCGTCGGTGCAGACCAGAAGCAGCATTTGGAAATCGCCCGTGACATTGCCAAGCGTTTTAACGGCATTTACGGTGACGTTTTCACCATTCCCGAGCCTTACATCGCACCCATTGGTGCCAAGGTTATGTCATTGCAGGACCCCGAGAAGAAGATGTCGAAATCGGATGAAAACGAAAACGCAAAAATTCTTCTCAACGACTCGCCCGACGTCATTATGCGCAAGTTCAAGCGCGCCGTCACCGACTCGGAAGCAAGAGTTTATGTCGGTGAAAACAAGCCCGGCATCAACAACCTTATTGAGATATATTCCTGCATAACGGGCAAGACTCCCGACGAGATAACCCAAGAATTCGAAGGCAAAGGCTACGGCGACTTTAAGGTGGCGGTCGGTGAAGCCGTTGTTGAAGAGCTGCGCCCGGTTCAGGAGAAGTATAATATGTATATTTCAGACAAGGCACAACTTGAAAAAATCTATAAAGAAGGTGCCGAAAAGGCCGAATACGTTGCCCGCCGTACCCTTTCCAAAGTAATGAAAAAGGTCGGCTACGTGCTGTAATTAAAAAAATTCAGATTGTGAGGGCAAACCTCTGCGTTCGCCTGATGTCATTCCGAGCAAATGTGAGGAATCTTAAAAAGATTCTTCGACTCTGCATTCGCTCCGCTCAGAATGACAGACCCACTCCCCTACAAAAACCTCCCTTTAACAAAGGAGGCATAACCGAAGCATACACAAACAAAGGCGTACCGAATGGTTTTTCGTTACGCCTATTATTAAAATTGAGTCTATCCATAGTAGGTGTCTTTATGTTTAAAAAAGCAATTTCAACACTGTTGGTGCTTGGTATTTGCCTTTTGCTTATGACCTCTTGTTCCGAAAACGGCGCTAACTCGGACCCGTTTATGGGTGACGTCAACGGCGACGGCGCGCTGAACAATGCCGACCTTACGCTTTTCAACGACTATCTTGACGGCGAGGCCACCGAAATTCGTTATGAATTTTGCGACCTTGACGGAAATTTCAAGGTCGATGCCGAGGATGCCAAAATTTTGGAAAAATATCTCAACGGCAAAGGTTCTGCCCTTAAAGGCACGCCTTTTGGCAAGGCGGACGAGGACGTCACCGCCAATCTTGAAGATTTGAGCGTCAACAATATCAGAAAATGGAATGATCTGGCCATTGAGAATATCACCGCGCGCAACCCTTATGATATGTACACTTCCAACGGTCTTGTGATGGTGGCGGGCGGAAATTCTCGGGACAACAAAGGTCCTGTAATTATCAGCGGATACTCAAAAGGATCGACCAACGCCGTTGATATGGGACGGCTTGCATCCGAGCAGATTAACAAGTTTTACGATTTTGGCGATTTTGTGGCAACAGTTTCGGTTGATGCAAGGACTTGGCAATACGGCGACGTTTATGTAAAATCAAAAACCGAAAACAAATGGGCATCGAATTTGGGAGTGCTCAAGGGCAACATTCATTGTTACGATATGGTTAAGTTCGGCGGAAAATACTTTTTCTGCGGCTCTAATGTCGTCTATCAAGAACACGATGGTCTTACTACCGAACTTGGCCTGGCATCTGTCTTCGTGTATGACGGTGAGCTTTCCAAAAAGATGAATCAATCCGATTTTAAAGAAGTCGAGCTTATAAAAAACGAAAAAAATATCAACGATGACCCCGGATTTTACGACACTAAAATCGAGGGAGAAATATATAAAATGCAGGGTTTGCCGAGAATTTATGAGTTTTTCAAGTTCAACGGCAAGTTGTATACCTTTTATTTCGACCAATTTTCGGAAAATTACGATGAAGAACACGATTACAACGGACTTTACGCCTATGATGAGGTTAGCGGAAACTTTGTTTTTGACGACAGTCTTAATGCCGACTTCCTTTGCGAGCTTATGGGCAGCACGGTGCAGGATGCCGAGAAGATTCAGCACGATTTTCAGTGGGGCGACCGCTATTATTTCGTGAAAAACGGACTTTACTCCACAAAGGATTTCAAGTTTTACGGCAAAAACGTGATTCCAAATTACCAAGGTTACGACGTACATGACGTTGTTTTTAAGGGCGATTTTGCCTACGTTTTGGCCTCTAAAGAGCTGCAAAACGGCGACTTTGTGAACGTTGTTCTTGAAACCAAGGATTTTGTAAATTTCAGAACGCTTTTCCATTTTGAAACCAAGCTTTTTGCAAGAAGTTTTGAGTTTTGCAACGGTGAATTTTATTTTGGCCTGGGATTTGCCGTGACGAACGTTACCAACGGTGAAATAAACGACCGCAACAAAGAATGCGGAAGAATTTTGCGATATTCGTATTACAAATAACACCCAACCTGCGGACTTTTTAATCCGCAGGTTTTTTGTAGAGGCGGACGTCCGCGGCCGCCCGTGGAGGATTAAAAAATAAACGACCGGTGGGATTCCACGGGTCGTTTTGTGATTTATTATTTCAACAATGACAGCATTTGGCGGTAGAAAGCTTCGCCCTTTTATGGGGCGGGAAGAACGGTTTTGTTTTTGTTTTAAAGTTTTAATGAAATTTATATCTTGGGTGGCGATGGTGGTGTTCACGGGTAAAGATTTTTGCCGCAACACACATTACACACGAGAATATAATAACCGCACCCAAAACCAAGAACACGTTGTACCAACCACCCTTATCGGCAACATAGCCCAAGGTAAAGGTACTCAACGTGCTTCCGACGTAACAGGCGCCCTGACCGATTCCCGCCATACTTCCCGTATCAAAACGGTCACGGTAAAACAACGGAATATGATTGGTGGTAATGTTGGCTATGGCGGCGCAACACATACTTACAATGATAAAGCAGGTCAGAGTAATGACCGCACTGTTAAGCGGATAACACATCAGCAAAATCGCCATCGACAAGGACGCTAACCCGACAAACAAAACACTTATCAAAAGAAAATCCTTGCATTTTCTTTCAATTACGACCAACGAGAAATTACTTAAAGCACTGACCAACGGCAACAACAGAGTCAACGCGACCGAAAGTGTTGTCGGCATATCGTAAACCTCATAAAGAATGCTCGGTACCCACGCGTTCATACCCTCACGTGCAAACTGGGTAAAACCACCTGCGGCAAACATTATAATTAGTCCCGTCAGCACCGCCGTGGGGATCTTGGCCTTAGCGCCATCGGACTTGTCGTCGGTCTTTTCGTCCATTTTGCCGGTTACCGCCACAACACCCTCGGCTGAATGCTCGATATCATTCAGCGTAAAATACCAGAGTATCGCCATAAAGGTCATAAGCGCCGCCGCAATATAGAACGAAACACGCCAGTTGACAAAAAGAATTATAACGGCACACAATCCGTAGTTTATGGCCGTTCCGAACGGTGTTGTGAGACCAACCAGTGACAACGATTTCGGCATATTCTTTTCAGATATGTATTTGCCCTGAACCTTGACAACGTTGCACCACAGCGGTGACATAACGATACCGTTGACAAACCAGATGTACTTCATAACGCCGATGTTGGGTGCAAAGCACATTGCGAGGTTGCAAAGCGCCGAACCGAACAAAGCCGCCGTCATAAAATACTTTTCATTCATATATTTGGCTAAAAATCCGTTGACGACCTGACCGACACCGTATGAAAAGAAGAAAAACGAACCGACCAGACCTGCCGCGCTTTTGGAGCATCCCATTTCCTTGATAATCTCAACGGCCAAAGCACCGTAGTTCAACTTGGCAAGGTAAACGCTGGCATACATTATGGATATAACGTATATCAGCTTGTTCTGTTTTGCATCACTTAATTTCAACATTTCTGTTCCTCCGAAATCAGCACGAGTCCCCTTTCGGCAAATTGGCGTTTTATGTCATCCGACGCCTTACTGTCGGTGATATAGATAAACTCGGGGTCAAGCTCAAGTGATTTAAACATAGCGCGTGAGCCTATCTTTTCCGAATCGGCACACACAAAAACACGGTCGGAGATCTCGGTCAATGCGCGGTGGATTGGCATTGTCTGTAAAAGATAACTCTCAATCCCGTTTTCGAAGGAGACCGCCGACGGGAATACGAACGACTTATTGACGTGGAACCTTCTCAAAAAATCCTCGGCTAAAACACCGCCGAAACAGTCGTCCTCTTTGTAGTATTCGCCGCCGATAAGCACAATGCGAAATTTATCCTTTAAAATATTGAATACCGTGTTGGAATGAGTTATAATGGTAATATCAAGATCGGATTTTAACAAAACCTTGGCCATTTCGACCGCCGTACTGCCCGACTCGATCGCAACTGTGTCACCGTTGTCGATCATTGACACGGCATATCGCGAAAGCTCGGCCTTCAAATCGGTATTTTGGTCAAGACGGCTCTCAAAGCTCGAAAAATGCTGAGTATTCTCGACCGCCACCGCACCGCCGAAAACCCTTTTGAGTTTTCCGTGTGTTTCAAGCAAGATCAGGTCACGGCGCACCGTCTCGATGGAGACCGAAAGCGCCGCCGCAATATCGTTGACCGAAATCGAGTTTTTAGCTTCAAGCTGTTCGGTTATATACTTATATCGTTCCTGTGCCAGCATATTAACCTCCACAAAATTCCACAAGTTTGCAACATTATAGCACACATATATCGGTATGTCAACACGGAACTACAATAATTTCCACATTTTATAAAAAAGAGGAAACCATTATGCTCGACACCTTTGCAGGTAACAAAGAAATTAAAGAAACCATTGAGGCTTGTGTTTCAAGCGGCCGTTTTCCCCACGCATTTATTATCGAGGGGGAGAAAGGCAGCGGACGTCACACCTTAGCGCGTATCATCACCGCCGCCGCGCTTTGCGAGGACGAAAAAGCGCCCTGCGGCAGGTGTCGTATCTGCGACCTTGTGATGCGCGACGGTCACAGTGACGTTTTAACCTACCGTCCCGACGGTGCCACCTTTAAGATCGACTCGGTACGAGAGATACGTGACAACGCTTTTGTTATGCCGATCGAGGCCAAACGCAAGGTCAACATTCTCATCGACTGCGACAAAATGAACGAACCTGCACAAAACGCGTTTTTAAAGGTTTTGGAAGAACCGCCGGAGTTTATGGTGTTTATTCTCATTTGTCAGAACGCCCAAGGGTTGTTGACCACCGTTCGCTCACGTTGCGTGACGCTGTCGGTCAAAAACCCCGACCGAACCGAAGCGGCCGACTACATCGCACTCAAAACAGGTCGAAACGAAGCCGATATAAACGAGGCTTTGGAAAACTCGCACGGCAACATCGGAAAAGCAATGGACATTTTGTCGGGCGAAGCGGCCGAGGCGGTACTTGCCGCCGCCGAATTTTTGAGGGCTTTAAAAAAGCGTGACCGCTTTGAGGCTTTAAAATGTATGTACCGCTTTGAAAAAGACCGTCTGGGCTTTACCGCATTTTTGACCGAACTGCGGCTTCTTGCCCAACGCGAAGCACAAAAATGCGCCACCAAAAAGGGATCGGTTTCACCGTCAACGGTGGCCAAGCTTTTGGAACTCATCGAACGCACCGAGCTTGAATACCGCCGCCATATCGGACAACCCTTGTCGGTGCCGTTGACCGCCGCCGCCATTTGTGCCGAGTTATTTTCCTGAATTTCCATTTTGTTATTTTCCTGAATTTCAATTTCCTATTGTAATTATCCGAAAAATATGCTAAAATATTATGTTGTAAAACAGATTACGAACCTTTTTAGGAGAAAATAAATGGTTGAAGTTATAGGTGTAAAATTCCGTTCCGACGGAAGAATATACTCTTTCAGTCCCAAGGGCGAAAGATTTGCCGTTGGGTCGTACGTCATCGTTACCACATCACGCGGTACCGAGTGCGGCGAGGTTGCGAGTGAAAATCACAACGTGCCCGACAGTCAGATAGTCGGTCAGCTTAAAGAGGTGGTTCGCGCCGCCAATCAGGACGACTTGAAAAAAATGCGTGAAAACCGCGAAAAAGAGAAGGTCGCCTTCGAATTTTGCGAGAAAAAGATTCTCGAACGCGGCCTTGAAATGAAACTGGTCGACGTCGAGGTCTGCTTCGACGCCTCCAAGATACTGTTCTTCTTCACCGCCGACGGCCGTGTCGATTTCAGAGAACTGGTCAAAGACCTTGCAGGTCATTTCCACACCCGAATCGAGCTTCGTCAGATCGGCGTCCGTGACGAGGCCAAAATGATGGGGGGACTTGGCATCTGCGGTCAGCCGTTCTGCTGTTCAAGATTTTTGTCTGACTTCCAGCCCGTTTCGATAAAAATGGCCAAGGAACAGGGGCTTTCCCTGAACCCTGCCAAAATTTCGGGCACCTGCGGCCGACTGATGTGCTGCTTGAAGTACGAACAGGATGCCTACGAATTCCTCGATAAGGTGACTCCGCGCAACGGCAGTTACGTTGACACCCCCGAGGGCAAAGGTACCGTCGTTGATGTCAGCCTTTTGACGGGAAAGCTCAAGGTTCAGCTCGACGGTTCGGAGGGGCTTCCTATCACGGTTCACCGCGACGAGATCAATATCATCCGCGGCTCAAAAGGTTGCAAACGCAAACCACAGGACAACAATTCGGACGACGGTCAGTAAACCTGTCTGTTTTTCGATAATTTGATTGTAATCTATTTAAAGGGGACTTTAATTATGAAAATGCTTTACAAAGGCAAAACCAAAGACGTTTATGAACTTGAAAACGGCAACGTTCTGTTGAAATTCAAGGACGATTGCACCGGCAAAGACGGTGTTTTTGATCCCGGCGAGAACGCTGTAGGTCTTACCATCGACGGTATCGGCAAGGCTAACTTGCAGACCTCGGTCTACTACTTCGAACTGCTTAAAAAAGCAGGCATCAAGACCCATTACGTTTCGGCCGATCTCGACAACGCTACTATGGAGGTTCTTCCTGCAGAATGCTTCGGCAAGGCACAGGGCGGTAACGGGCTTGAGGTTATCTGCCGACTCGTTGCTACGGGCAGCTTCATCCGCCGTTACGGCGAATACATCAAGGACGGCACCGTTTTAGATGGCGGCTACGTTGAGTGCACCTTCAAGAACGATGAAAAGGGCGATCCGTTGGTTACCGGTGAAGGTCTTGCCGCATTGGGCGTTATGACCCCCGAAATGTTCCAGAGTATGAAGGAACAGACCCTCAAGATCACCAAAATCGTTGCCGACGACCTCAAGACCTTGGGTCTCGATTTGTGGGATATCAAGTTTGAGTTCGGTTACAACAACGGCGAGGTCGTTCTCATCGACGAGATCGCTTCGGGCAATATGCGCGTCTACAAGGACGGCAAGATTGTTGACCCCGTTGAGCTTACCAAAATCATCAACAACCGATAATTTAATCTCAATGAAAAGACACCGAATGCTTGGCATTCGGTGTCTTTATTTATTTCTCTTAACATACTCGGTTGGGGGAACTCCAACGGTGTCACGAAACACCTTGGAAAAATACAACGGGTCCTGAAAGCCCGACAGAAATGCCACGTTTTTAACCGATTCAACCCCGTGCTCCATCAAAAAGATGGCGTTATTGATGCGAAGTGTTTTAACGTACTCCGAAAAACCGATGTTCATTCTTTTCTTAAAGCATGTCGAAAGGTACTTTGCGTTATAACCAAGTTCCTCGGCGACGGTCTGCAAGGACAACCGGGGGTCAGAGAAATTTTCCTCGGCAAAACGGGTTAGCAAAAACGCCACGTCATCCAACGGCACGGTAATATTGTTAAGCCTTGAAAAAGCATACATCAAAACGGACTCCGAAACAAGGTCGATGTTTTGGTCGGTCGCCCTTAAAATATTCTCCTGCCAGAAAGGCAGCATTCCCTCAAACCCTGTAAATTTTCGGTTCAGCGCATTGACTCCAAATCGCGCAAATAGTTCATCACCACGCGAACCCTTGAACCCGATATAGTAATATTGCAAATTTTCGCCAACCGCCTTAAACTTTTCACCTGAAAAGCCGAACACAAGGTCACCCGTACCAACCGACAACGAACTACGGTCGAAATAAAAATTTCCGTCACCCGATTTTATTAAAAAAATCATGTGGTTTTTCAGGGAAATTTCACGGCTTTGTATTGCAAAGTCGGTTTCAAAAATGAAATTGACGGTTTTAAGTTCAGATTTTGCCCCATCGGGAATAAATTTGCACAAATTTTTCACAATCATAATTAAACCCTTTCATTAAAATGATTATAGAATGTCAAAATTATAGGGAATGGATTCATCCATTCCGCAATTTGAAGTAAATACCAACCTTTCGGCAGGGATAAATCCCTGCCCTACATTATACAAATGAATATACACCATCGGCAACAAATATGCAACCTATTTCCATACTTTAATGGAAAATTTCCATTTACCGTGGCGGCGAAAGGGTAATATAATAAATTTACAAACAACTAATGGCGCGGTGGTGATTCTATGTATTACGGCATGATAGCGTTGAGCGTTTTGATGTTCAGCACCAATTTTGTCTTTAGCCGACAGTATCGACAACGAATGGGAAGCGGCTTTTTCCAGACGTTTTTACTGTCCTTCATCGGCTCGGTCGCAGGACTGATCTCAATGACGTTGATCAGCACCCTCCAAAACGGCCGATTGTCTATTGAGTTTTCGTGGTTCGCATTTATTATGGCGCTCACCTCGGTCGCAAACGGACTTTTGCTTAACTACTGCAGTCTACGGACCTTAGGTGTCGTCAACCTTTCGATGTACTCGATCATAATGATGCTGGGCGGAATGGTTCTGCCGTCGGTGGTCGGTGTCGTTTTCTTCGACGAGGGAATGACGGTTGCCAAAGGTGTTTGCTACGCTTTAATTACCGTTTCGTTGCTTCTGACACTTGAAAAAAGCGATAAAAAGGGCGGATTTTTGTGGTACGTGGGCGTGTTTGTGCTCAACGGTATGTCGGGTGTTATCACCAAAATATTCAATGCCGCACCTTATACACGTATCAGCGCCGCAGGTTATTCTTTTTTGACCGCCATTTGCAACTTTACCGTTTCAGGTCTCCTTGTTCTGCTGCTTTACAGAAATTTTAAGGGAAAAATCAGTTTCACTGCAATTGGCTACGGCTTTGCGGGTGGCGGAATAAACCGCATCGCCAACTTTCTGCTCGTAGCAGCCTTGGCCCACGTCCCCGCCTCGGTTCAATACCCGATGGTCACGGGCGGCGTTATGATCGTTTCGACCGTCATCGCCTTCTTCACGCCGAGCAAACCTACAAATAGGCAGATCGCCTCGGTTATCCTCTCGTTTATCGGAATAGTTTTGCTGGTCACAATACCGATTTAATATTCAGGTTTGCAAAACCTTTTGTAGGGTAGGGCCTCTGCGCCCTGCCGCAAAATCTGTTTTTTGCCCTCGGGAACACGCAGACAGAGGGGACGGGGTCTGTTGACCCTCCCATACAATATAAATTATACTGGCTTTGCCTTTATATAAAAACAAAAGACTTTAAGGAGTGTTATTATGAAAACTATAAAAATGGGTATTTTCGGTTGCAACCGAGGAATGAACTTTGCCAACCACATTATGATGAACAACGCCGAAATCGTTGCCGTTTGTGACAAGGATGAGCGTTGGCTGAATAAGGCAAAGGAAAAACTCGGCGACGGCGTTGCCTATTATTCCGATTTTGAGGAATTTTTCAAGCACGATATGGACGCTGTGCTCCTTGCCAACTACTTCAACGAACACGCACCTTTTGCTATCCGCTTCCTCGAAAAGGGTGTTCATGTCCTGAGCGAATGCACCCCTGCAGGCACAATGGCCGAGTGTGTTGAGCTGGTTGAGGCCGCCGAAAAGTCAACAGCCACCTATATGATCTGCGAAAACTATCCGTTTATGACCTTCAACCGTGAG
Organism: Clostridia bacterium; assembly: GCA_017629275.1. GTDB lineage: Bacteria > Bacillota > Clostridia > Oscillospirales > Acutalibacteraceae > UMGS172. Next base: position 20,922 of record JAGBXM010000008.1, on the reverse strand, counting down.
ATCACCCGTATTTGCGAAACCGGAACCTTGGGCAAATTTATGTTTGCCGAAGGTGAATATAACCACCCGGGACACGGCAAGGACGCCTCGTTTTCGAGAACCTACATTCCTTATGAGAAGCATTGGAGAAACTACCTGCCTGCAACCTATTACTGCACCCATGCACTTGCACCTTTAATGTATGCAACGGGTGCAACACCTAAAAGGGTAACCGCGTTTCCCATCTGGGCGCCTCCAACCGAGAAAATCGTTTGCTCGAAGCACAGCGGTGACCGTACCGCCATAATCACCACCCTCAATGACGACGACTCGGTATTCCGTTTTACCGGCTGTGCCGCCTTCGGCCACGAGGAAAACTCCTACCGTGTGTGCGGAACCAAAGGTCAGGTTGAAAACCTGAGAGGTACGGGCGGCAAGATCTCGCTCAACTACAGTTGGTGGGATAAACCCGAAAATGTTGAAAACAACAGTACCGTTTATGAGCCCGAAAAGAACGACCCCGATCAGGAGCTGATCGACAAGGCAGGTCACGGCGGCGGCGATTTCGTCGTTATGCGAGAGTTCTTGAACGCTTTAAGAGAAAACCGCAGACCGAAAATGGATGTTTATTTCGCCACCGTTATGTCGGCAGTCGCAATTCTTTCTCACCGTTCGTTGATGGAAGGCGGAATGCCCTACGATGTGCCCGACTTTAGAAAGCAGGAAGACCGCGACAAATGGCGCGAGGACCGTTCGACACCGTTCTACGGCTACAACGGTGAGGAGCCCACCATTCCGTGCAGTTCTAAACCCTGGCACCCCTCCGAGGAACAGCTCAAAGCATATTTTGAAGGTATAAAGAACAGATAACCCTCTCTAACACTAAAGGAAAAGCGTTGTGCCAAAATTGCACAACGCTTTTCTTTTAGGTAAATCCTTAATACTTTTCAAATTATTATCCATATATTTTCACATCAGTTCATCGGTTTTAATGCAAAAATTCTTTATATCAACGTGGGTTTCGTCGATAAATTTTACACCGTCGGCCTTTAACATCTCGATCTGAACGTTCTGACCGCCGAACACGAAGGCAGGTGACACACGGCCGCCTCGATCGACCACCCTGTAACAAGGTATGGTCTCGGGGTCGGGATTGACGTGAAGGGCATAACCAACCACCCTCGCCCAACGAGGGTTTCCTGCAACCAAAGCAACTTGCCCGTAGGTCGCTACTTTGCCCTTAGGGATTTTCTTTACAACCTCATAAATTCTTTGAAAAACTGTTAAATTCTCACTCATTTAATCTCCGGTACGTCAGGATAATTGCCGTTGATAATGTTCTCGAGGTCGACACCCGTTTCGACCTTAGCGGTCGAGAAAACGATCTGGGTCTGTGTACTGCCGAAGGTCTGCAGCTGTCCGATAAAAATATCGAGCGCTTCGGTGCTTTCAAACGCAACCTTAATAAGCATCGAATAATGACCCGTTACACAGTTGCACTCCAAAACGTTGGGATGCTCCTTGATAAAGGGATAAAAGATCGCCTTTTGAGACGGCTGAACCTCTAGATTTATAAATGCCGTGATTGGGTAGCCGAGAAGCTTGTGGTCAACCTTTACACTGTAACCGCTGATGATACCGCTTTTTTCAAGACGTTCAAGACGTGCGGCGGTGGCGGGCGACGACAAAAAGACCTTTTCGGCAAGCTGCTTTAACGGCATTCTTGCATTTTCCTGTAAAAGACTTATAAGTCGGTAATCTATTTTATCCATATTGTCCCCTTCTCTTGTAAAATTATTTATAATGTGTTAAAATATTAAAAAAGACAACCCCGTCCCATCGGTGCGACGTCGTTGCCGTAAATACATTTATTTTCTTAATTAAGTTTAGCATTTTATATTATTATTGTCAAGCAAATATCTAATTTTATTAGTTTGTCTGTGAATTTATTTTAATTATTTAATGTTGGTGGAGTATGAAAAATATAGAAATTTCCTGTTGTTTCACGGGCTACCGTCCCGATAAATTCGATTTTCCGTTTGAAGAAAGCTGCCACGAATATAAAACCTTTTACACCCGACTTTCAACGGCCATTGCCAAGCTCATTAACGATGGTTGCACTCAGTTTTACTGCGGAATGGCACAAGGGTTTGATATTGCCGCTGGTGAGCACGTTGCGCTTTTAAAAAAATTACGTCCCGATATTAAACTTATCGGCGTTGTTCCTTTTAACGGGCAGGAACAAAACTGGTCAAAAAAATGGCAGGACCGCTACTTTGCACTTTTAAATGACTGCGACGAGGTAATAACACTCAACGACAGTTACACCAGTTGGTGCTTCGGTCAACGCAATCAGTATATGGTCGACCGAAGCCGTTACTGCATAACCTATTTTGACGGTAAAAAGGGCGGAACCGAAAACACTTTAAAATATGCTTCAAAAAACGGACGTCAGATAATAAACATCTTCGACACCGACCCAAATGAAGCCCAAAAATCGCGTTATAAATGTCAGCTACATCTTATCCCACCCGATGAAAATTAAATAAAAATAAAAGATTCTTCGCCTTCGGCTCAGAATGACAAACATAAAGTGGAGTCTGTCATTCTGAGGAACGAAGTGACGAAGAATCTTTTTTTTGTTTTAGATTCAATTATGTTTTCTTATATCTCCAAAACCAAACCGTCAAACGCGGTCTCGATGTTCTCTTTTTGCATCTCGGCAGCCAATACGTCATGAGGGTCGTGCAAAGTACGTGCCATGTGGCTTATCACAAAGCGGTCGATATATTTTGACAAGGTCTCCTTCATTTCGACCACCATTTTAAGGTTATTATGCTCGAAAATTCGGTAGTCACCCGGTCTGTTGCCGATGGTGGCATCCAAAACAGCAAGGTCGACGTGTTTTTCCTTTATCGCATCGACCTCGGACATCAAAAGCCAGGCTCCGTCCAGCCCGTAGAAAATTCTCTTTTCACCGTCATCAATAAAGAAATGCACGGTAGGAACACAGGTCGGATGATTGGCGGGGACAGCCTTGACGGTATATTTGCCAACCTTTTTTTCGTCCTCTGCCGAAAATTCGACAAGCTCGGCACCCAAACCACACAAAGATTTAAGCGTTTCCTCATTAAAATGGTCGCCGTGGCGGTGGGTAACAATAATATATTTGATTTTTTGGGCATCAATCTTAAATTTTTCGATAGCATCAAGAACGCACGGACCCGGGTCAATGAGCAGATCGTCATTGATAAGTGCCGATGACAACCAGCGGTGCTCACCTGTTTCGGGTTTTTTAGGGCTCCAATCGGCCGCACCCGTACCTAAAAACGTGATTTTCATCTGTATTTCCTCTTTTTTAAAAATTCTATGCACTCATCAGCCTTCCCCGGTGGGGGAAGGTGGCAGCCGCAGGCTGACGGATGAGGCGTTGCATTAAGTTTTATTTTAGCAAAAACGAAAATATAACATTACTACCCATCCACCGCCATTCGGCGGTCCCCCTTCCCTCACAAGGGAAGGCTTTCACAGTTTTAGGTTTTATTTACTTTGGATTTTTTCTCTACAGTGGGCACAATAGTTAGCCATAATTTTTTACCTCTTTTCAAAAATAAAGCCCAAAGGAATCCTTTGGGCTTTATTGATTTAATTATTCTTCTGAACCGTTAGTTTCGGTCTCGTCGGCTTCGTCGGCTTCATCGTCAACGTCGTCGGCACCTGTGTCACCTGCATCCGCATCGGCGGCTTCGGGATGATCGGTAACCTCGTCGTTATCGTGTGTAGCCGTCGCGATAGACAAAATCTTCTCGCCCGATTCGGTCTTGACACGCATTACGCGAACACCCTTTGACGGACGGTTGAAGCGGCTGATCTCCTCAACGGGAACACGGATGATAATACCCGTTGAGGTTATCATAATGATATCCTCTTCGTTATCAACCGCAATGATTGCGGCAACGTCACCGTATTTTGCGGTGCGATAGTTGGTGATACCCTTACCGCCTCTGGTCTGACAACGGTAATCGTCAAAGCTTGAAATTCGGCCGTAACCCGTTTCGGTAACAGTGAGTATCTCCTTACCCTCTTTAACGACCAGCATTCCGATAACCTCGTCACCTTCACGCAGTCTGATAGCACGGACACCGCGGGCAGTACGTCCCATTTCACGGGCGTCATTTTCGTTAAAGCGGATAGAGAAACCTTTCTTGGTGGCAACCATCAGGTCTTCATCGCCGTTAGTTCTGCAAACGTAAGCCAACTCGTCATCCTCATCAATGTTGATGGCGATGATGCCTGTCTTACGAACGTTCTTGAATGCCTCGATTGAGGTACGCTTTATAGTACCCTTCTTGGTGATCATACATACATAGAACGGATTATCAAGGTCAATCTTATTGTCAAGCGGCAGAATGTTAATAATCTTTTCGTCGGGCATCAACGGCAGGATATTGACAATATTCATACCCTTACTTGTTCTGCTGCCTTCGGGAATCTCATAAGCCTTGATTCTGTAAAGTCTTCCAAGATTCGAGAACATCAAAATATAATCGTGCGACGAACAGGTGAACATATTTTCAACAATATCGCCCTCGCGGGTTGCCATACCCGTAATACCCTTACCGCCTCTGTGCTGAGTCGAGTAGGTGTCGGACGGCAGACGCTTGATGTAGCCCTCAACCGTCTTAGTGAGAATGCACTCTTCCTCGGGGATAAGGTCCTCAATATCGACCTCACCCGAAACGGCAGTAATTTCGGTGCGGCGCTCGTCGGAATACTTATCGCGAAGATTGAGAGCCTCGGTCTTGACAATGTCAAGAATACGAACCTGAGAAGCCAAAATTTCCTGACATTCCTTAATAAATGCTAGCTTTTCGGCCAATTCTTCTTCTATCTTCTGCTTTTCCATACCCGCCAATTTACCCAACTGCATCTGTACGATAGCGGTGGTCTGAATATCATCAAGACCGAAGCGATCGGACAAACGCTCCTTGGATTCGGGGATGGTTTTCGAATTACGGATAATTGCGATGACCTCATCAATAAAGTCAAGCGCGATCTTCAAGCCCTCTAAAATATGAGCTCTTTCCTGCGCTTTACGCATATCGTAAGCGGTACGGCGGCGAATAATATCACATTGGAAGTCGATATTATTCTGCAGCATTTCCTTCAAGGTCAGAATCTGCGGTTTGCCGTTGACAATAGCCAACAAAATTGCACCGAAGGTCGACTGCAAAGCAGTATACGAATAAATTTTATTAAGAACTACCTGTGCGTTGGCATCCTTCTTAATATCAACAACGATTCTGATACCGCCGTCACGGGCCGAAGAATAGTCAACAACGTCCTCAATGCCTTCGATTTTTTTGTCGGCGGCGAGGTCATAGATATGCTTAACAAGATCCTTCTTTCTGACCTTATACGGAATTTCGGTAATAACAATTCTGTATTTACCGTCACTCTTTTCCTCAATTTCGGCCTTACCGCGAACGGTGATCTTACCGCGACCCGTAGCATAAGCCGCGCGGATACCTGCATGACCCATAATGATACCGCCCGTCGGGAAGTCGGGACCTTTTATATGTTCGCAAATATCCTGCAAAGTTGCCTCAGGATTATCAATAAGACAACACATACCGTCAATAATTTCACCCAGATTGTGAGGCGGAATTTCGGTTGCCATACCGACAGCGATACCCGAAGAACCGTTGACCAACAACTGCGGGAAACGAACCGGCAGAACCTCAGGCTCCTCTAAACGGTCGTCGTAGTTAGGCATAAAATCAACGGTTTCTTTATCAATGTCGTCCATCATATGATAGGACAAACGATTGAGTTTTGACTCGGTGTATCGGTAAGCAGCGGCAGGATAGCCGTCGATATTACCAAAGTTACCGTGACCGTCAATAAGCGGATAACGCAGTGAAAAATCCTGCGCCATACGAACCATTGCATCGTAAACAGAGGAGTCACCGTGCGGATGATAACGTCCCAAAACCGAACCGACGGTGTCGGCACACTTACGGTATGCCTTGTCGGGGGTAAGGTTGTTTTCATACATTGTATAGAGTATTCTTCTGTGAACCGGTTTCAAACCGTCACGTACGTCGGGAAGAGCACGGCCGACAAGGACCGACATGGCGTACTGAAGCATACTCGATTTAACTTCGTCACAAATTTCAACCGGAACAATATTTGTGGCCGACGATTCGGGCCAGGGTCTTTCTTCGGGTTTTTTATTCTTTTTAGCCATTTTTAACTCCTCCTTCCTTAAATATCAAGATCAGTTGCAAACTGAGCATTTTCTTCGATAAACTGACGTCTGGGTTCAACCTCGTCACCCATCAGAATACTAAAAGTACGGTCAGCAATCTCAGCATCAGCCATAGTTACTCGTAACATTGTTCTGCGTTCGGGGTCAAGTGTGGTCTCCCAAAGCTGATCGGGGTCCATTTCACCAAGACCTTTATAACGCTGAACGTCGGCCTGTCCGCCTAATTGATCAATATACATTGCCTTTTCTTCATCGGTAAAAGCATCAAAGTGCTGTTTACCCTTTGAAATTCTGTAAAGCGGCGGTTGTGCGAGATAAATATGACCCGTTTCAATAAGCTCAGGCATATATCTGAAGAAGAAGGTCAACAACAGTGTTCTGATGTGGCTACCGTCGACGTCAGCATCGGCCATAATAACAATTTTATCGTAACGAAGCTTTTCAATATTAAAGTTGTCACCGATACCCGTACCCAAAGCAATGATAACGGGAGTCAGCTTATCATTTCCGTAGACCTTGTCGTCTCTTGCCTTTTCAACGTTGAGCATTTTACCCCACAAGGGCAAAATTGCCTGATAGGTCGAGTTTCTGCCTTCAACTGCCGAGCCGCCTGCAGAATCACCCTCGACGATGTAAATTTCGGTCTTGGTTGCATCGGTCGAGATACAGTCGGTCAGTTTTTCGGGCATTCTGGTCTTACCGCCGCCGATACCTGCCTTTTTCAAAGAGGCTTCCAAAGCGGCTTGAGCTGCTTCACGCGCATTTGAATAAGCAATAATCTTATCAATAATCTTCTTGGCTTCCTGGGGATTTTCTTCAAGGAAACGGTAAAGCTTTTCGTTGACCATTTCACGAACAACCTTACCGATTGAAGTGTTACCCAACTTTGCCTTGGTCTGACTTTCAAACTGTGCATCCGAAAGCTTGACCGAAACAACAGCTACCAGACCTTCGCAAATATCATCACCCTTAAGACGTTTATTTCCTTCTTTAAGGTGTTTAAAATCAAATGCAAATTTATTAACAGTATTAGCCACTGACTGCTTAAAGCCCTGCTCGTGGGTACCGCCGTCGACGGTGTAAAGCGTATTGGCAAACGACATTATTTTAGAGTCCTTAGTCGACCAAACCATTGCAATTTCAGCAGTCTGATCGTTAACCTCGGTATTAAAATAAATAACCTCTTTATTAAGACTCTCACCCTTAGTACCTTCCAAAAGGAACTCAACGTAAGATTTTATACCGCCTTCATAATGGAACTCGTCGGTTCTCTGCGGAAAACCGCCGGTACGCTTATCGGTCAAAACGATTTTTACACCTGCATTAAGGAATGCCTGTTCACGAAGTCGCTTTTCCAATATTTCATAATCATAGGTAGTGGTATCGGTAAAAATGGTCGGATCGGGTTTAAAGGTAACGGTTGTACCTGTTTCGTTTGTTTCACCGATTATTTTCAGTTCGGTTGCAATATTACCCTTTTCATAACGTTGATGGTGAATATTTTTACCGTCTTTTACTTCTACCTCAAGCCAGGTTGACAAAGCGTTAACAACCGAGGCACCGACACCGTGCAGACCGCCCGATACTTTATAACCGCTGCCGCCGAATTTACCGCCTGCATGCAGAATAGTAAATACGACCGTAACGGTCGGAATACCTTTTTGCGGGTTGATACCGACGGGTATACCACGTCCGTTATCGGTTACGCGGATAATACCGTCGTCTAAAATATCAACGGTAATGGTATCACAGTATCCTGCCAAAGCTTCGTCGATAGAGTTATCAACGATTTCATAAACAAGATGGTGTAAACCGCGTTCACCGGTCGAACCGATATACATACCGGGACGTTTTCTGACCGCTTCAAGTCCTTCCAATACCTGTATAGAACTTTCGTCATAATTGTCGGTCACAGGTGTTTTAATGTCGTTACTCATTTTTTTCTCCTTTTTAAAAGGTTTTTATTCTATAAATAATTTATTTGACAAAACTCTTTTTTGTAACGTAGTCGAGGACAACTGTGAAATATAGGTTTTAAGCTGACCGTTTTCGTTACAAACAATAAAAGATTTAGGTAATTCAAACGAAACGTTGATAACGTTTTTTTGTTTTTCGGAACGTGATAAAAATTCGCGTGAAAATTTTGAAACCGTAGTGGTATCCATATCAAAAATTCCCACAATACTGTCGAATTTAACGACGGTATCCTGACCTAAATGTAGATAAATAATTATCACTCCAAAAATTAAAGTTTGATTTTACCGTTTTCAATTTCAAAAATCTTGCCGTTGGTAAGATTTTTTGTATTGGCAATATCACAGCAGGTTAAAAACACCTGCCAACCGTCAATATGATTTAAAATATAATTTTGACGGGAAATATCAAGCTCACTCATTACGTCGTCCAGGAGGGCTATCGGTGTATTACCCGTAATTTCGGAAATAACGGCCGATTCACTTAACTTCAATGCCAACGCCGCCGAACGTTTTTGACCCTGTGACCCAAAAACACGGGCTGAAATATTATTTATTTCAATATTCAGGTCATCTCGGTGAGGACCGATGGTGGTCGACTGTTGTTGCATATCAACAAAACGGGATTTTTTAAGTGAATCTAAAAATTCTTCCTCATTTTCACCGGCCGACGTATCATAAAAGATAAAAATTTTTTCTTTTCCTTCGGAAATACCCGAAAAAATTTTCGGTAAATATTTATTTAATTCTTCTACGAACCTTTTTCGATATTTAATTATTGACGCACCGCAAACCGCTAATTCTTTCTCAAAATCTTCGATAAATTCTTCCATATTTGGATTAAATTTAAGATTTTTTAAAATACTGTTGCGTTGATCGAGCGCTTTAACGTATCTTTTTGATACACCCAAATAAGCAGGATAAAGCTGACAAAGACATGTATCCATAAATTTTCTTCTGAAAACGGGTCCGTCTTTGATAATATTCAGATCATTCGGTGAAAAAACAATGGCATTTATTTTTCCGACAATACCTAAGGTTGAATTATGTTCAACTCCATTCAGTATGGCACTTCGGCTTTTATTTATATTTATTGTACATTCCTGCTCACGGTTTTCGGCAAAAAATTTTAAATCAATTTTAGCCGACGTTTCCTGAAATTTTATAAGCTCACTGTCTTTTGAGGAACGAAAACTTTTAGCACCCGTAAAAAGCCATAAAGCCTCTAAAATATTAGTTTTGCCTTGAGCATTTTGTCCGTAAATAACGTTCATACCCTTATCAAATTCAAAATTTTCATATTGAAAGTTTCTGAAATTCTGAAGGGTTAAGTTTTTAAATACCATTATTTTACGACCTTCACGGTCTGTCCGTTAAAAGAAACGGTTTCACCGCCCTTTAACTTTTTACCGCGCATAGTACAAACCTCACCGTCGACCTTTACCAATCCGTCCTGAATAACGGCCTTGGCCATACCGCCGGTGCCGAGCATACCTGCAAACTTTAAAAGATCGTCTAATTTAATATAATCCGTATAAATTTTAATTTCTTCCATTATTCCGCCTTCAATTTCATCGGCATTACCATATAAACGAAATCGTCACCCTCAATCGGTAAAATAATTACCGAAGCGAACGATCCGTTAAAATTGATAACTGCCTCGTCAGTTTCACAAGCCTTTAAAGCATCGGTTAAAAATCTGTTATTAATACCGATCTCAAACTGTTCACCCTGAACGTCGGTTTTATAAGAATCGGTTGCACGACCCAAAGCAGTAGCACAAGAGAAAACAATTTCATCAGCTTCAATCTTACATCTCATAGGAGTTTTAAGCTGATCGTTAATAATAAGCGAAATTCTTTCAATTGCCGAAGTAATATCTTTGGTATTAACCTTTAAAGATGTCGAGAATGAAGAAGGCATAATCTTTTTATAATCAATAAATTCGCCTTCAATTTTTCTTGAAATTATCGAATAACCGTCAATACTCATTGCAACGTGACGGCGGCCAACGAAAAATTCAATATTTTCTTCATCTTCTTTAATAATTTTAACGGCTTCACCGATAGTCTTTGCCGAAATTACAAATGCCATCTTTTTACCGAGATTCAACATCTGCTTTCTGACCGCAAGACGGTAACCGTCAACACCGATAACCTTAACGTTATCTTCTTCAATATCAAACAAAAGACCGGTCAGAATAGGTTTTTGTGCATCGGCCGCGGCGGTTGCAAAAATGGTCTGGCGTACCATATCCTTTAAGGTTTCACAAGGAAATACCAAACGCTCACAGTCATCAATGGTCGGCATCTCGGGAAAATCGTTAGCCGGCATACCCATAATATCGAACATTGTAGAACCGCTTTTAATTTTACATACAAGACGGTCGTTTACTTCAAAAGAAACGGTATCACCCGTCATACTTCTTAAAATATCACCCAAAAGCTTTGCTTTAAAAACAATACTTCCTTCTTCGGCGCAGGTTATATCAATAGTTTTGGTCATACCTATTTCAAGATTGTATGCCATCATCTTTAAACCTTCCGAAGAAGCCGTCATGTGTATACCTTCCAAAACAGGAAACGTTGCCTTAGTTGCAACTGCACGTGAGAGATTTGTAACTGCTTCACATAATTTTTCTCTTTCAACCAAAAATCTCATATTTTAAAATACCTCACTTAAATAATTTGTTAAAAAATATTAGTTATAGTAGTGTGTAAGGAAAACTAGGAAAACGCTGTTTTTGCTGATAAATAAAGTAAAAATCAATTATAAATTTATCAACATCTAATTCACAAGGTTGTTGATAAAATTTTTCAAAATTCGACAATTCACTTTGTTGTGGAAAAATGCTTGTGAACTTCTGTGAAAATGTGGATAACTTCTCAAATTATGTAAACAAAGGTAACCTTGAGTTAAGATTGAATGTTTTTAATAATATCTTCAACCAGATTCCTTTCAGAATCATTAAATTTGAGCATTTCGTCTACTTTTGAAACGGTATAAAGAATGGTTGTATGATGTTTATTGAATCTTTTACCGATTTCGGTTGAAGAGAGCTTCATTGTTTTATCAACAATATACATTGATATTTGTCTTGCGTGAGCAACATCCGCAGTTTTCTTTTTAGAGAAAATATCTTCAGAAGGAACGTTATAGGTACGTGCTACTTCTTCAACGATTCTTTCAACCGTAATAGGATCAGGAACCGTTTCACTTACAACGTCACGGATAAAACGCTGAACAATTGGCATTGTAATTTTACCTGCATCGAGCAATGTATATCCCTGGAGTTTATTTATCATACCTTCAAGCTGACGTATGTTAGCTTTGATCTGTTCGGCAATAAAATAAATAATTTCGTCGTCAATATCGACACCCAACTGAATTGATTTATTCTTTAAAATATTTACTCTGGTTTCAAAGTCGGGTTGTTGAATATCAACCAACATTCCACTTTCAAAACGGCTGCGGATTCTTTCTTCAAGCGTCTTTATTTCTTTAGGAGGACGGTCGGAGGTTACAACGATCTGTTTATCGGGATAAAGCGCATTAAAGGTATTAAAAAATTCTTCCTGCATAACGTCTTTACCGGCAATAAAATGAATATCGTCAAGTAATAACACATCAACTGAGCGGAATCTCTCGTGAAAAAGATCGGTGGTCTGATTACGGAAGGCTAAAAACAGTTCATTACCGAATTCCTCTGCTCTTAAAAATTCAATTTTAAGTTCCGGGAAGTTTTTGCTTATACTGTTTTTAATGGCCGACATCAAGTGAGTTTTACCAACACCTGAATTACCGTAAAGAACCAACGGATTATATCGGTTTCTGATAGGTTTTTTTGCAACCGCCATTGCCGCGGCGTGTGCCATTTTATTTGATTCACCTATTACAAAATTTTCAAAAGTATATTCTTCATCCGAAGTATTAATTTTTTCTTCAACCGATTTTACTTCCTGTTTGGCTTCTCTGACAATTATTTCGATCTGCATTGGAAGTCCCGAAACAGCTTCGCAGGATTCTTCCAATATTTTTTTATAATAACTGTCAACCGTTTTCTTTTTATAATCATTATTTGCTGCCAATATCAGTTTACCGTCGTCGGTTGAAACAGGATATAGATCAATTATCCAGGTATTTATTCCGACTTCGGATATTTTATTGTTCTGTTTACAGTATTCACATATTTGATTCCATAAATCTTTAATAGAATTTATAGCCATTTTTTACATCCTTTCTTTTTTGTTTTGCGGTACATACATATCAGTTAAGTTATTACTCACAGATTTCAAAAATAAAATCTTAAAATAAAGCCCTTTTTATCGGTTCCAGGTTAATTTTATCAATATAAAAGCGACTTGTTTAAAACTTTAAAAAGAGCATAAATATCCATCTAAAATTTTACCATAAAATCAATATTTTTTCAAGCATAAAAACAATAAAATATCCTCAAAATTTGCAAATTTTGAGGATATTTTTAAATACGTTTTTAATATTTAATAATTTATTATTAAATATTAAATTTTATTAAATTTTTCTGTCGAATCTTTCTAAAAATGAATGCATCTCGTCCCCTAATTTATATCCTACCAAGGTATCAACGTTACAACGGTGAATACTGTTAAAAAGATTCTTTTCAATATCGGGATTTTTCTTCTTTAATTCCTTGATTAACAATTTTATTTCGCGACGTTTTGAAGCGTCCTCATTGACGGCGGCTCTGGCCGTCAGTTTACAGGCACAGGCGATAAATGAAAGCTCGTTATAATTTGTCCAACGGATAATATCGTCCTCTAAAATACAGTAAAGAGGACGGATAAGTTCCATTCCTTCAAAATTAGTTGATTTTAATCTCGGCAACATACCCTGAATCTGTGAGCCGTACATCATTCCCATCAAAGTGGTTTCTATAACGTCACTTAAATGATGACCTAACGCAATTTTATTACATCCATATTTTTTTGCTTCGGCATAAAGATGTCCCCTTCTCATTCTCGCACACAGATAACACGGAGATTCAGTTACGTTATCGGCAATTTCAAAAATGTCGGTTTCGAAAACGTGAATGGGAATTTCCAAAATCTTTGCATTGTCTTCAATTTTTTTGCGATTTTCGGGATTATAACCCGGATCCATCACAATGTATTGTAAATCAAACTTTACTTCACTGTATTTTTGAAGCATTTTCATTAACACAGCCAACATCATTGAGTCTTTACCGCCCGAAATACAAACGGCAATCTTGTCGCCTTCGTCGATAAGCTTATAATTTTTGACCGCTTCAATAAATCTGTTCCATATCTCTTTACGGAATTTTTTATTTATACTGCGTTCGGCTTCCCCTGCTTTAGTTAATTCTTTTGCCATACTTTTACCTTTTTAAAATATCTTTTATAACTTCTCCGGCCATAATAAGTCCCACGACCGGCGGTACAAACGGCACCGATCCGGGTATGCTTTTCTTTGTAGCATTATCTTTTTCGTGTGACTCGACGGGAATTTCTTCTGAATAGACCACCTTTAAAGCATCAATACCGCATTTTTTCAGATTGGTTCGCATAATTCGCGCCAACGGACAAACCTTGGTTTTATAAATATCGGCCACTTTAAAAGCGGTCGGATCAAGCTTATTCCCTGCTCCCATTGCTGAAATTACGGGAATGTTTTGCTGCTTTGCACGGCAGATAATATCAATTTTAGCCTTGACGGTATCAACACAATCCAAGATATAATCATATTTTGAAAAATTGAAATTTTCGGCCGTTTCGGGCAGATAAAAGCATTGGTGACAAAAAACCTCACAATCGGGATTTATGTCTTTTATTTTTTCGGCCATAACCTCGACCTTCGAACGGCCGACAGTACTGTGTGTTGCCACTGCCTGACGGTTGATATTACTTTGTGATACGGTATCACTGTCAATAATATCTATCTTCCCTATTCCGGCTCTTGCCAATGCTTCGACAGCGTGACCGCCCACACCGCCGATACCGAAAACGGCAACGTGGCAGTGTGACAGAATTTCAGTTGAATTTTCACCCAAAATCCTTTCGGTTCGTGAAAACTGTTCTTTCATAAAAAACTCCAAAACACTAAAATAACTTTTTGATAACGCCTGTTTTGTAGAGTAAGAGATAGACTAAACTTGCCGATAAAACACCGATTCCGCCTTGAATGGCGTTACCGATAACGTCGGCAATGGCGACCCCAAAGCCATAAATAAAGATTTCGTAAATAAAATAACCCAAAATCATTATAATTTCGGCCGTTACAGAGCCTAAAATTATACCTAAAGGCCGAAGTTTCTTGTTTATCTTTAAAATGGCTTTAAAAACGAAATAACAGCCGACCGCCATAAGCCATTTTACAATAAAGGTCACGGGAGCATAATAGGTGTAGCCTAAAAACAGATCGGACAATCCCGAACCTAAACCTGCGGCAAGTCCTCCCCATAAGGGTCCAATACATACGGCGGCGATAATAACGAAACAGTCACCGAAATTTATGTAGCCTTTATTGAACGGAATGGGAAACTGAAAGGTCAGAATACAAATGACCGCCGCAAAAACAGCCGAACAGCAAAGTTTGAAAAGTTTACTTTTTTTCATAGAAAACACATCCTAAATTTTTAATTTGAGCCAACAATATTTTTTATCCAACTACCTTTACTTACAAGGTAGATTCCGATAAAACCCTTTAACAGATAGACCGACTGAACTGCGGCGTAAAGACCGACAATACCGATATCGGTAAAACGGGAAAGACAAAATGCCAAAGGCACCGAAACGAACCACATAAAACCGCAGTCAAAAACAAAGGTAATCATTGATTTACCGCCCGAACGCAGGGTGAAATACGACGAATGTGCGAGTGAGTCAAACGGCATCATCAAAGCACCGATAACAATAAGTCCCGAGGCTATGTGCCGAACCTCGTTTGACGTGTTGTAAAGCAACGGAATAACGGGTGACAGTGAAGCATAAAGGATGCACATTGCAATGCTTATGAGAAGCGAAAATACGATCAGCTTACGGTCGGTATCCATAACCTCTTTCATTCGTCCCGCACCCAGCATATTGCCGATAATTATACCGATAACGTTACCCATTGCAAGAAAGATAACGGCAAACAAATTCCAAAACGTCTGATTTATATTATTTGCGGCAACAACGTCGACACCGCGGGTCGAATAGCTTTGATTTAAAATTGCCACACCCGATGCCCAAAGGGTCTCGTTCAGGGTCAACGGCAAAGCCTTTTTAAACATATCAAATGCCAAGGATAACGGCATATTGAAATTCTTGAAAAGTCCTAAGGCGTAAGGGTTTTTGGCAGTATGTGTGTGGGTCCAGATAATGACAATGGCGGCCTCGACAAATCTCGACAAAACGGTGGCAACAGCCGCACCTGCGGCACCCAACGCAGGGATACTTAAAGGTTTTATACCGAAGATCAGTATGTAATTGAAGGTCAGATTTACCAAAACGGCAATGATACCCGCCTTCATCGGAAGTACCGTTTCCCCCGTTTCGCGAAGTGTACTCGAATAGCTTTGGGTCAACGCAAACGGAATCAGACCGATAAGCATTATAAGTAAATAATTTTTAGCGTTTTTAAAGGAAATTTCGGGGTCAACGGTGTTGGCCTCACCCTTTAAAAAAGAGGTAATAAGTCCGTTACCCAATATTAAAAATACACCGATTCCGATAACGGTTATGGCCGAACAGAGGATGATCTTAAAACGTAATGAATTTTTAAGACCTTCATTATCCCCTTTTCCGTAGTATTGAGCGCCGAAAATACCGACACCCGACACCGCGCCGAAAAGACAAAGGTTAAAAACAAAAATCAGTTGGTTTGAGACCGAAACACCGGTCATGGCTTCGGTTCCGACGCGTCCGACCATAATGTTGTCAAGCATATTGACAAAGTTGGTAATGCCGTTTTGCAGCATTATCGGAACGGCTATCGACAAAACGTATTTGTAAAACGCCTTGTCACCGAAATATTTTTTAATCATTTACCTCACCTCAGGTAGTTTGAATCGTCGTGGTTGCCGCACGCCCAATAATATGGATTAGCGATAATATAGTCGTTTATATCCTCAAGATCTTCCTCATTGCGTACAACGTGGTCGTAGAACGAACGTTGAAAAATATTAGTTCCTATTTCTTTATTTACAAATCTTTTTAGTGTAGAAATTGAATGAGGAATGATTTCATTCGTAGGGGACGGCGCCTTCGACGTCCCGAACTTTTGTTGAATACCCATTAACAGATGAACGTGGTCAGGCATTATTACGTAGTTATAAATTAAAAGGTTTTCAATATTGTTTGAAGAAAGAATATATTTTTCTACAATTTTACCAACAGGTGTTAATATAACCTGTGGGGCGTCGAGGGCGCCGCCCCCTACAACCGTGCTTAATATTTTTGCGCGGTTTTTAACGCAAAACGTTATAAAATATAAACCTGCTGAACTATAATTATATTCTTTTAATCTAAGATTCTTTCGTTGTTTAAAATTATTGTTCATAATATCACATATTTTGGCTCTGTAACATTACGGCGGCGACGGCGGCAACGGGGGCCGTTTCGGCGCGTAATATTCTTGGGCCCAACGTTGTGACTCTGGCGCCGTTTGTCTCCAACATATCGGCTTCCTCTTTGGAAAAACCTCCTTCGGGGCCGATAATTACGGAAACCGTTTTTATATTATTATTCAATTTATCCAATGGTGTTCCGCCGATCTCATAAAAGAAAAGACTCAAATCGTTATTTTTTATCAACTCGGCGGTTTTCTTTAACGAGATACATTGCGAAACCTCGGGTAATATTCCCCTGCCCGACTGCCCTGCCGCTTCGTCGGCGATTTTTTGCCAACGTTCCTGCTTTTTGATAAGCGATTTATCATCAGGACGCGAAACGCAGTTGGTCGACAATACGGGCACGATTTTTGAAACACCCATTTCAACGGCCTGACGTACGGCGGTATCCATTTTATCGCCCTTGGTAAGGCAAAGATAAAGCGTCACGAAAACGCTCGGTTCGGTGTTATTTTTTCGCTTTTCCAAAACCTGCAGTTCAACTCGGTCGTTACTGCAGCTTGAAATCACGCAATGAAAATCGGTTCCCTTGGTGTCGCAAACGGTCAAGGTCTCCCCCGTTTTCATTCGTAAAGACTTTAAAATGTGTCGTGCATCGTCCCCGTCGATAAACGGAGCATCTTCAAAAAACTCTTTAAAAAATCTCGGCATTATAGGTTCCTCAAAACAGCATAATTATACAGAATGATTTTATCATTTTGAGGATATACTGTCAAGCCGAAAGCATAAAAAAATACAGCCGTTTTTTCTAGGTTAAAAAACGGCTGTAAATTATTGGTTCTAATTATTACTCGAGGTGTTGTGTCCGTTGCCGGTCGGAGCATCGGTCGGAGCACCCGTGAAGGTGTTGATAATGATGGTAACGGTAGAATCAAGCGCAACCCTGGTGTTAGGCTCGGGGTCGGTCTGAATTACGCAACCGGGCATATCGTCCTCAACGTATTTTCTTTCGATGATGATGTTATTATAGTTGAAGCCTTCTTTTAATATCTTCAATACAGCACCGTTTTCGTCCTCACCGACAACGCTCGGCATATTGACCGAAGAAGATCCGAGTGAAAGAACGACCTCAACGGTGGTACCGACGGGAACGACCTCACCGGGCTTGGGATTCTGACTAATAATTTGTCCTGCAACGTATTCGTCGCTGTACTGTTTGGAAACAACCTTGAATTTCAGATCATCCTTATAATCGGGGTTGACCGAAACCTCGGTATACATTTTGGAAACGAAGCTTACAAGCTCAAGCTTACCCGCGGTGTTGCTGATAGGCTCTTTACTTGCGGCCTGCTGACTGTTGAGGTTGTCATAAACACCGCTCAGTCCGTTACCCGACGAGTTGTTGCTGACGGTGTCTTTATCACCGCCGAAAATACCCAACATTGAGAATATAAGGAAAACGATGATACCTAATGCAAATGCGGTAACGATACCTGCAACGAGGCCATACATTTTGCCGGAATTATTCTTTTTCTTTTTGGACTTGGCGGCCTTTTCGGTCGGTACGGTTTCGGTAACGGTCGATTTGACAGCAGGAGCCGAAGTCGATTTATTGGCCATTATCTGTGCTGATGAAATGGACAGACCGCGGCGCATTTTGTCAATGCTCTGTGTACGGTCGTCGGGGAGTACCTGTAAAGCGTTGGAAAGGGTCTCCAAAACGGCTTTCGGGGTCTCTCTCGCAACCTTGGCGGGAATGGTCATACTGTCGTTATCAAGACGGGAGGTTGCCTCGGGCGGCGGATTGCCGACTAAAGTGCGGTAAATGGTGGCCGCAAAGGCATAAATATCGGTCCAGGGACCCTGCGGACCTGCATCACCGTACTGCTCAACTGCGGCAAAACCGGGGAAGAGCTGTGAAGTCAAAGAACTTTTGGCCGTTCTTGCTTCGGCAACACAGAAGCCGTTAAGTCTTAATTTTCCGTCCTTACCGACGATAAGGGTATCGGGCGAAATACCGCGGTGAATGATACCTGCTTCGTGCAAAGCCGAAATGGATGCAACCAACGGAGCAAAAAGGCTTCGGGTCTGATCCCAGTTCAACATTCCGCCGTTACGCATCAAAAATTCTCTCAAGGTGATGCCGGGAACCGAACGGGTGACGCGATAACAGGTGTTATTGGACTCGCGGACGTCGAGAATATCAAAAAGTGCAGGTAATTCATTGAGCTTGAACAACTCGCGTGAAAGCTCTATAAACTTGGTCAGCGAATCGTTATAGCTGTATTCCGATCCCGAAAGCATAACGACGGTAGCGCCGTCGGAATCACGTTCACAAAGGCCCTGCGGAAAATACTCGCGGATGTTGACGGTAACAGCGGTAACGGTGTCATAACCCAAATAGGTAACGCCTTCGCCGTTGGAATCAATAACCTTGCCGATAACGTAACGTGCATCGAGCATAAAGCCGGGTGCAAGGTAGGACGGATTGAAGCCGTCCTCGGGGTTGTAGCCGCAAATGGGACATTTACCCTCGGTGACCTTTTCACTCATACAACCGGGACAAAGATTGTTGGGGTTTAACATAACAACATTCCTTCCAAAAGAAAAATCGTTTTAATGCGAGGGGAGTCGAACACAAATCGGTGTTCGGATGCTTTAAGCGTTTTATTTTCGCATAATAACGCAGTTTATATTATGTGTATCTTATATAATAGCATAAGTTTTTAAAAATTGCAACTGTTACAAATCACACGTCATTTCAACTCGTCGAGAGGCAGGTTGAAGCTGTCTAAAAATTCGTTGATAAACACCTTGACGGCGGGCAAGGGGAGAGCCTCGGCGCTTTTTAAGACGGCGTCTTCGGCCGACGTAAAATCGCGGTTGCCTAAGGCCTTTTCGTCACGGCATTTGATGAGTGCCGACAGCTTGTCTGCCGCCTTGATGACAAGTTTAATATCCTCGTCGTAAGGGTCGAAAAGCGGTATAAATTCGTCGCGCAAATCTTCGGGGATCAGCCCTAAAAGTCGGTCGGCCGCCGCCGCTTCGATGGCTTTGTAGGCGGTTTTTATCTCAGGATTATAATATTTTACTGGGGTCGGCATATCACCCGTGATTATTTCGGGTGCATCGTGGAAGAGGGCCGAAACGGCGGCCTTTTCGGGGTCGATATTGCCGCCGAACCGCTTATTTTGAATGACGGCCAACGCGTGGGCGATAAAGGCGGTATCAAGGGTATGCTCGGCCAGAGTTTCGGTGCGCGTGTTGCGCATCAAAGCCCAACGGTCGATATATTTCATTCTGAAAAGCATGGCATAAAAATGACTCATTTTATATTCTCCTAAAATTTATACGTATTTACGGTCGTTTTGATTTGTATAGCGGCGACCGAAGTAACGTTGGTCGCCCGTATATAATATACCATTTAAGGTCGGACTTTTCAAGTGATATGTAAATCGGGTTTAAACCGCGGTTTTTCTTTTAAAATAACACATTGACGCAAGACAAAACGCGCATTGCACCGACCCCGTTACCAAAAGTTTAATAAAAGAATTATGTAAACCAAGTGACAGGATGAAGCCTAATATTCCTCCGACGGTGCCGAGCAAAAAGGGGAGAAGCACCCAAGGTTTCAAATCGAGCCGCATTCCCGACCGTTTTATGAGACAATGAAGTCCCATTGACGACGTAAAGCAGTTGCTTATTATCATAGTGAGCAGATAGGCTTTTATTCCAAACAACGGCAACGTTATGTAAACCGATATAATTCTTAAAACCGAGTCGGCGGTGTTGTATTTTAAAATGCTGTGCTGACAGTCGAGACCTTTTAAAAGTCCTGTTGTTACGCTTTCGAGATACATAAACGGGACGATAGGTGACAGAATCAGAATTATCTGTCCCGTGTCGCGGTCGTGGTATATTACATTTCCTAAAGTCTGTGCGTTGAACATAAAAACGGTGGCAACCAAGGTCGAGAGAGTCAACGTTATTGAGACTGCCCTTTCGACGGTTGCCCTTATTCTGAGGTCGTTTCCCTGTCCTGCCGCCGACGAGACCTCGGGGATAAGCATTGTGGCAAGTGAGGTCAGGAATGAAGCAGGGAAGAACAGTATCGGCAGTGCCATTCCCCGTACTGCGCCGAAAAGCTCGAG
>JAGBXM010000067.1 GCA_017629275.1 Clostridia bacterium | reverse complement strand
TAAAGGCGATTTGCACTCGTGACAGCTCCCTCGTCAGAGGGAGCTTCTTTGCTAAAAAATGATTATTCGCGGTCATTCTGAAGTTTCGGTCTTGGAGTGGGTGGCGCGGTATTCGGACGGCGTCTTACCAAATTGTTTTTGAAACACCTTGGTAAAATAGTTCTGATCCAAAAAGCCGCAGTCGACCGAGACGTTTTTAATGTGTGCAGTGCCGTCGGAAAGCATTTGCGCCGCCTTTTTAAGTCGGTATTCGGTAAGGTATTCCACAATCGTAACTCCGTATTTTTCGCGGAAGTGGTTCATAAGTGTGGTGCGACTGCAGTTAAAGGTGTCGCACAGTAATTCGACCGATATTTTATTCTGATAAAACCTATGAATATAACTTTTAATAGCGGCGGCAAGATCGCGGTCGCTGGCAGTCAGACGGTTGGTCTCGGTCATATATTCGGCAAGTACCTCAAGGATGTTTATGTAACTGTCCAACATCTCGGCTTTTAAAACGGGAATGGAGGCGGTGTGGTTTTCGAGATCGGTTTCGTTTTCAAAAAAACGTTCCGAACTTTTTTTGATTTGAGGTATACTGTCGTATCCGTCGTCGGTTATCTGTCCCATCATAAAGAAACCCGTCAACACCCCGTAGCTGTAAATGGGGGCGACCGTTTCGATAAGTCCGCAATGGCATTTATAGGTGTACTTTTCGCCTGTTTCGCGCACCCGTCTGAAAGCGGTGGCATCGGCTGTGTAACAACGCGATTTTACCTTTTCGTTTTTTTGTACCTCTTGACAAAAAGGGGTCAGCTTTTTCGGGTAGGCGGCTATCTCGTTATAGTCGAGGTCGTGCAATGAAACACGGGCACCCGTTATGCGGTGGAAATCCTTTAAAATATCGAGGGTTTGCAGTTTGGTTTTCATAATCACCCTTCTCAAAGTAAAATTTTTACTATTTTACTAATCATTATACTATTGTTCCATTGAAATTTCAAGCGAAAAATAGTATTCTTAAATCAGATGAAAACTTGACAGGGAGTGACACAATGAAGTATTATATCGGTGTAGACATTGGCGGTACCAACATCGCGGCGGGCGTGGTCGATGAGACCTATACCATTTTGGCAAGTGACTCAATTCCGACCAAGGCGCCGAGAAGTGCCGAGGAAATATGCGATGATATTGTCGCACTTTGCAAAAATATCTGTCAAAAGGCCGAAGTTCCTTATGACGGTATTTGCGGTATCGGTGCGGCTTGTCCCGGACTTATCAAGGACGGTGTTGTTACCTTTGCTTCGAATTTAGGGTTTGAAAACGTTCCGTTTAAAAGCATTTTGGAGAGCAAGTCGGGCAAACGCTGCGAGGTCTGTAACGATGCTAATGCGGCGGCCTTGGCTGAATATGCCGCAGGTGCAGGTAAGAAATACCATTCGCTTGTTGCCGTTACCATCGGAACGGGTGTCGGCGGAGGTATCGTACTCAACGGTAGGATTTGGGAAGGCTTTAACGGTGCAGGTGCCGAAATAGGTCACCTTGTCACGGTCCCCGGCGGCCGTTTGTGTTCGTGCGGAAACCGCGGTTGTCTTGAGGCTTATTGCTCGGCCACGGCACTTATCAACGATACCAAAGAGGCTATGATAAATAATCCCAACAGTAAGCTGTGGGAGGTCAGCGGCGGTATCGACCACGTTACGGGTAAACACGCGTTTGACGCGGCCGATCAAGGTGACGTTATTGCGCAGAACGTTATTAAACGGTTTATCAAATATTTAAGCATCGGCGTTGCCAATATTATTACTTTGCTTCAACCCGAGGTCGTTTGTATCGGCGGCGGTATGTCCAAAGAGGGCGATACGCTTATCGTTCCGCTTGACAAGTTGGTTGCCGATAACGGGGTTATTAAGTCGTTGGCCTCAAAGCCCAAGATAAAGGCGGCAAGGCTTTTCAACGACGCGGGTATAGTCGGCGCGGCGGCTGACATTATGTTGGATGATCTTGGCTAATAATTTCAATTCGTCTTTTGAAAAGGAGATAAGAAAAATGAGAAAAGTTGACAAAACAGCAGGCGTTGTCGAGGCGGTAAAGAACTTTAATTTCTGGGGAGATTACGTTGATTTCAGACCTTTCGGCAACGGCCACATCAATGATACATATATGGTCCGTTTCCGTTTTGAAGGTAAGATCCGCAAATATATTTTACAGCGTATAAACCGTACCGTTTTCAAAAAACCCGAAGAGGTTATGTCCAATATTATAGGCGTTACCGCTTTCCTTCGTGAAGAGGTTATTAAAAACGGCGGTGATCCCGAACGTGAGACCATCAACGTCATTAAAACAAAGGACAAGAAGGGCTATTATATCGACGGCTACGGCGATGTATGGCGCGCAATGGTTTACGTTGTCGATGCCATTTCGTTGGATCTGCCCGAGGACAATAACGACTTTTATCAGTCGGCCGTTGCCTTCGGTACCTTCCAGAGACAGTTGGCCTCTTATCCCGCCGAAACGCTTTTTGAGACCATTCCGAACTTCCATAACACACCCGTAAGATTTGAGAACTTTTTGAAATCACTTGAAAAGAATGCTTCGGGTCGTGCCGAAAACGCTTTGAAGGAAATCGAATTTGTCAAGGCAAGAGAAGAGTTCACCCACGTTTTGGAGGACGCCAATCAAAAGGGTCTGTTGCCCAAACGCGTTACGCATAACGATACCAAAATGAACAACGTTATGTTGGATAAGGACACCAGAGAACCCGTTTGTGTTGTCGACCTTGATACCATTATGCCGGGCTATTCGGTCAACGATTTTGGTGATTCCATCCGTTTCGGCGCAAGTACCGCCGCCGAGGATGAAAAGGACCTCAACAAGGTTCATTTCGATATTGGCCTTTTTGAGACCTATACCCGCGGATTTTTAAAGGGCTGCGGCGGAATCTTAACCGAAGAGGAAATTATGCTTCTGCCCGAGGGTGCCAAAATGATGACGCTTGAGTGCGGTATGAGATTTTTGACCGACTATATCGACGGTGACACTTACTTCAAAACGGCTTATCCCGAGCACAACCTTGTCCGTTGCCGTACACAATTTAAATTGGTTGAGGAAATGGAAGCGCAATGGGACGAAATGAAGAAAATTGTTGCTAAATATAAGTGATTGAAAAAATGAGTAAAAAGGTTATTAAGAATGCCTTTTATAGCGGTTCTACGGTCGATATTGCCGTTCAAAACGGTGTTATTTCTGAAATTGCACCGTGTATTGACGGCGACGTGTTGCTTGACGCTAAAGGCAAGGTGGTAATTCCGGGTCTGATTGACACACATCTTCATGCGTTTGGCGGTTATGATGTGTTGGACGGTGAGCTTGAAAAGATAAGCCTTCGTCTTGCAAAAGAGGGAACGACCTGTTGGTTGCCCACTACTATGACGGTATCGGTTGAAGAACTTGAAAAGGTGAGCAATATGCCGTTGCCGACCGTCGGCGCCGTGGTTGCAGGCTTCCATTTTGAGGGCCCGTATATCTCGCCGAAACGCAAAGGCGCACAGAATGAGGCGTTTATAAAAAAGGCCGATATTGAGGAATTCAAGCGGTTTAAAAACGTTAAAAGGATAACGGTAGCGCCCGAAGAGGACGGCGCTGTCGAGTTTATCAAGGCGGTCGACTGTCAGGTGTCCTTAGGACATACCGATTGTACCTACGAAGAGGCCGTCAAGGCTATTGAGGCGGGTGCAGAGTGTCTGACCCACACCTTTAACGCTATGCCGCCTATTTTACACCGCGCTCCGGGGCCTATCGGTGCGGCGGTTGAAAAGGGGATATATGCCGAGCTTATCTGCGACGGTAACCACGTTTCAAAGGCGGCGGTTCTCGCACTTTATAAAATGCTTGGCGCCGACCGTGTGATGCTTATATCCGACACCATCCGTCCTGCGGGTTGTCCCGACGGCAAGTATTCGTCGGGAGGTCTCGACGTCTTTATGAAGGACGGTGTTGCAACGCTTTCGGACGGTGTTCTGGCGGGAGGTTCGCAACCGCTTTTGTACGGTGTTAAAAAGGCGGTCGAGTTCGGTATTCCGTTTGACGATGCCGTTAAGATGGCGAGCGAAACACCGGCTAAATCCCTGGGTCTTAACAAAGGTAAGATCGCCGTTGGTTTCGATGCGGATATGGTTATACTTGACGGTGATTTAAACGTTTGTGAGACCATTATCGGCGGTAAGGTTATTTAATTTAATTTAATTTGAAACAGCCCACGTGGATTGCATCCGCGTGGGCTGTTTGTGTGTTTATGGATATCAAGTTTTGAAGATTATCAAGGCTATTACACCGCCGCCGATGACGACCACACCGATTATAAGCCACAATGTAATCAGTGAATTGGTTGCGGCATTTGTGTTGGTGGGAACTGTGGGGGAAGTGCTCGTACTGTTGTTATACGACGAACTGCCGTATGACGGGGTGTTGTACGACGGTGTGTTATTTGAAGGAGTATTGTTGGAGGGGACGTTTTGTGATGAAGTATTAACCGACGGAGCGCTGTTTGTCGGAGTACTGTTTGTCGGAGTGCTGTTTGTCGGAGTACTGCTCGTTGAGGGGGCAGAGGATGTCGTTGGTATTTTTACCGCAGCCGAACAAACGTCGCAGTTGCCGTTTCTATCGGCATCGTTATGCGGAGCGTGGGTTGAACCTATCTCGGCGTTGCAGACCGAACATACCTTCCAATGCTCGTTGGCATCGTATTTGTATCCCGATTCGGTATGTGCCGTTGAGGGTAAAGTTACGGTCGACTTATCGGTTATTTCCTGCGTTGCGGCATTGTCCTTAAACCATTTTCCGCAACCGCAGGTGTAATAGGCGATATTGCCCGAAGCAGTGCAGGTCGGATTTTTGGCAGGTATTGATGTCAGTGAATGGACGTGCGATGAATCTTGTATGGTGTAAGTGATGACGAACTCACGTCCCTGATTTGTGTATTTGTAGGAATAACCTGCCGTTGTGGGGATGCCCATTTTGGTGACGATGTCTCTGAAATTGGCTTTGAGATCATTTTTAAATTTTGAGGTGTCGCCCGTGATAACAACTCGTGCAGGGTGATTATTTTTAAGTATATTGGCAAAACCGTTAACGTCAACTTTTGAGAAACAAAGGTTGTTTCTTATGTGGTAGTTGGCGGCGGTTGCGGTGGCAGACGGGAGATAGGGTGCCGCTTTATATTTGTCGGGAATGTGGTCCTCGTGCATACGGTCGGCGGTCAGGTTCAGGTAATAGTAATAAAGTGTGTCCTTATCGTCCCACGTGACGTCGGTGTAATACCACTCACCGTCAATTTTGACAAGGTTCCACGCGTGGCTAGTGCTGCCGTTTTCATCGGGCTTCTTACTGTCACCCGAAACATACCACGAAGCTATACCGACCTTCTGTAAAAGCAGCTGATATGCCTTGGTGTAACCTGCACAGACGGCAATTCCTTTGACGAGAGCACCGTATGCGGTCTGGTCGAGGTCGTTTGAAACGTAGGAGGTAGTAGCCGCAAGTCGGTCGTGCAGTATAAGTGACTTTTCGTACTGCGATTTGCCGTCAAGACCTTGGGTCAGTTCGTTGAGTTTTTTATCAAGTTCGGCTTTGGCCTGTGCTTGGGTGGTACCTGTCATGGTTTTACCGTCGAAAGAGACATATTTAGGCTGTATGGCGGTCACCAAATCACTGCCCGGGTAGGAATATGATGTGTAACCGTTGGTCATCCAGAAATATTCGGGATAATCGGTGAAAAAAAGGTTGACAACGGTTTTAAGTTCATCTTTATTTATTTTGTGAGTCTGATGTTCAAGGTCAATTCGTTCGCCGTCTTCAGGCGTGGCGCAACCTTCTACAAGTCGGTCATACACGTAGAGCAGAGCGGCCGAGTTAGGCAGCTTATTTATTTGTGACCTGCCGTAACGCGTAACGTTGACCGTAGCGGCCGAAACGGTCGGCGCACACGGCATAAGCACTATTGATATAAGCAACATTATCAACACGATGCAGGGTATTGCTCTAAAACTTCTCAAAACAACAACTTCTTTCTCATATAGTAGTAATGAAGTGATTTCAATTATAAACATAACATAAATAAAAGTCAAGAATCAAGCAAAAAAGCAAAAAGTTTTGATTTGACAAAATATTAACAAATAACAGTCTCTGCAAAGCGCTGTTTTTTGTGAAATTTTGCGAAAAAACGGGATTGAAAATGTAATTTTATATTGACTCACAAAATTTGTTGCTATATAATGTATATATCTATATGTCGAAAAGTGTTTAGTTTTGCAAATTCTACTCGAAAACGGTACTTTTAGGCATTGAGTCCCTTGAAAAAGGACTGCAAAGCGGTGATTTGAGGAAACGTTTTGCGAAATTTGATTTTGAGGAGAAGAAAATGAAAAAAAGTTCACTTTTCAAAAGAATGCTGATCTTTGTTCTGATTGCGGTGTTTGCTTTGAGCGGCGTGGTTACTGTCGACGCTGCACCTATTGAGACAAAGACAGGTGAAAAGCCGTACGTTATCGCGGTTGCCTATGATAACTCAGGTTCTATGTACGGTAATTCGGGTGAATGGTGCTATGCCAAGTATGCGATGGAAATATTCGCGTCGATGATGGACTTGACGGGAAGAGACCAGCTTATGGTCTTTACGATGCATAGCATAAACACCGAAGGTGTATCAGGTGCCAAACGGTTCGAGGTTAAATCGGTTGCGGATATCGATAAGATACATAAGATGGTTACTCCGTCGGCGGGCGGAACACCGTTTACTCCGGTTGAAGAGGCGTATAATTATCTGAAAGCTGCCGATCCGAATAATGAGAAAGAGCGTTGGCTTATCGTCCTTACCGACGGAGCGTTTGACGGTTTGAACGGCAACAATCTGAAGAAGAAGCTTGTGAGCATGGCCGACGGAACCAACATCAACGTTCAGTATATTCCTTTCGGCGGTTCGGTGTTGTCGGATGACAGTTCGAGTGATGCATTTCACGCTTCGCCCAATATCAGCGGAAACGACGCACTCAGAACCGAATTGGTTTCGGTATGTAACAAGATTTTTGAACGTGATGAATTGAAGAACCGACTTAACGGACAGACCTTGACCATTGATCTTTCGATGAAGAGAGTGATCGTGTTCGTACAGGGCAAGGGTGCTTCGATCACCGCTTTGAAGGATTCCGACGGTAACCCCGTTAAGGTGTTGATGGATAGCGGAACACGTAAGTACAGCGATTACAGTAACGGTAACGGCGGCCACGCTTCACCGATGCCGAATGACGTTAAGGATCAACAGGGTCAGGTCGTAACGTTCGGTGCCTGTACCAAGGGTACGTATACGCTTGAATATTCGGCCGATATGGTTCAGATATTCTATGAGCCTGACGTAACTTTGAAGATCGAGTTTGTCAATCAGGACGGAACGGTTGAGGATTTCTCGGACAAATCGGTTCCTCCCGGGGAATATACCTTCAACGCCAAGTTGATCGACAGAGTCACGGGTGAAGACGTCAGCGGTCACGAATTGCTGGGCAGTAACGTTACCATTGATGCTTCAATCAAATATAAAGGCGAAACGCCGATAGATCTGAAGCCCGGCGATAAGGTCGACCTCAAACCCGGTAAGGGTGTCGATTTTGATATTACGGCAACCTATCTTGACCGTTACAAGTTGAACGACAGGGATTGTCCCGATCTTCCTGATTTCAGTAATATCAACGTTGAGGTGCCGGTTCCCGAACTCAGCATAAAGGCTGATATCAAGCAGCCGAATGCCTGGTATACTTTGAAGACTCACAAAAATTGGAAGCCGATAAGACTTGATCTTAAAATGGATGGTGCTCCTTTGACCGACGATCAACTTAAAAACGCAACGCTGAACGTTTGGTTTGAAGGTACTGATAAGAATATCGAGTACCACACCGAGCTGTTGTACGGCGAGTCAGCGGTCAACGTGTATATCGGCACCGATGAAACGGGTAAATATACCGCACCGAAGACAGGCGGATATACCCTTAAAGCCGGCGCCAAGGCTTATGATAAGTATGGAGTCGAGGCTAATACGAAAAAGGATGCCGAAGTCGACTTTACAATTAAAAACCATTCCTTTGCGTTGGAAATACTGAAATGGATTATTATTATACTTGCTGCTTTAGCTGTGCTTGGATTTATTTTGGGATTCCCGGTCAAGCCCAAAGCTATTTATATTCAGCATGACGGTGAGGTTTTTGGTTTCAGAAGCGATGAGATGATAGAACTTCCCGTTTCACAGTATGATTCGACTCCGGTTTTCACAGCCTCGATAAAGACACGTTGGAAGTGGTTCAAAAACTCGTGGATCGCAAGGCTGGTCAGAAGCAGAGGTATGGATTGTATCTTTACTGACATCACCGTTAACGAAGGTGTTGAAAACCTTTCGCTTGTAGACGGTAAGCCTATTTGTCACGTATTTACCTGGAAAAACAGTGACGGAGGCAGAGTTAATGCAATAATAACGGTCAATCGTGAACCGTAAAAAATAATAAACATAAAAACTTTATGAAGGAGTTTTTGGTATGAGTACAAAAGAAAAAATTCAGGGCAACGAGGTCGTTGCCACATTATTCGTCGGTGTCGGCGGTATCGGCTCGAAGATCATTCGTGAGGTTGTTGACATCGCAACCAAAAGCAATGACAATCTCGCCAAGGCACGTTTCGTTATACTTGATACCGACGTCGGTGACCTGAAAAAATCAGATGACGGTGTTTCCATCACTGCAATTCAGACATCGTCCCCCAGAACCATTCGCGACTACTTGTTGCAGGATGGCGAAGCCAGAGAAGAATGGTTCCCCAACAATATGATCATTAACGGAAAGACCGTATCGGAAGGTGCGGGTCAGGTTCGAGCTATTTCGCGTCTTGCCTTGAACGCAACCATCAAGACCGGACGTATTAAGGCTTTGTATCAGGCTATTGACGATCTGTATAACAAAGACGGTTCGGACTTTAAGCAGTCCATCAAGGTCGTTATCGCTTCGACTGTTGCAGGCGGTACCGGTTCGGGTATTGCAATGATAGTCGGTATGCTTATCAGAAACTATCTTGCCAACAACTATCCCGAATCTTCGGCCATTATCCGTGGTTATCTGCTTATGCCCGACGTTATGGATGCTGCCAAGCCCCGCATTTCTTCCAGTGAACAGTTGAGCCTGCAGAGAAACGGTTATGCTACTTTGAAGGAGATCAATGCATTTATGATGCGTCCCTTCTTTGAGGCGGTTCCCGAACTCAATCGTTATCTCGATCTTCACGTAGAGGTGCCCAATGCCGCAGGCGGCGTTGATCGTCTTACCACCTCACCGTTTGACTTCTGTTTCTTGTTTGAACGTACCGATGCCAACACCACTAAGATGGACGGTATTGGTCAGTACCGTTCTTATGCCGCTCACAGTATTTATGAGCAGAGCATCGGTGCAATGAGCGCCAAGGCTTCGAGTAAAGAGGATAACATCCATAAAGAGTTCCTTGATGAAAAGAAGCTTAGCCGTAACCGTTTTGGTGGCGCAGGTGCTTCCATTATCCGTTATCCTTACGAGTATATCCGCGATTATGTTGCTTACGAGTGGATCGAAAAGCAGATGATCGGTCATTCTTCTGCTGAGATGGGCTCCGAGGATATGAAGAAAGCCATTACCAACAGCTGGCTTGTTTACGATAACGACTATTTCAACAAGCTTACTGAATATAACTCGGGTAACATCAGCGAAGAACCCAACCGCGGAGAAGTTTATACTTCGGGTGTTGAGTTCGGCAATGAAGCATTTACCAAGATGCTTAACGAAAAGTTCATCGAGCCTAAGAATGCCAAGTACGAATCGCTTGTGGCTGATAAGAGCGGCAAGCCTGTTAAATCCGTCAAGTCCGGTAACAAGAATGATGAAGCGGGTGCTAATGACAATGCTCCGAGAAAGGATGCTGTTATTCCTGCCGTTGAATACTACATCCGACAGATGGTTGAGCATTGCCTCAAGCTTTATGAAACCTCTGAAAATGCGGCTAAGGACAGAGAACGCTTCGATAATCAGAGAAGCACTACTTCGACCGGCTCCGGCGTTTCTAAGTTTAAAACCCGTTATGATGCTATTGATAAGTACATCAGATTTGTTAATGATGAAAAGATCAAAAAGGTCGTTCAGGCCTTTATTGACCGTTCATTTAACAGCTCCAATAAGATTTCCAATAAGTCTGAGCAGTATTCTATCGAAGGCTTCCTGTCGATCGACGGTAAGGCATTGCATCCTAATGCAATGAGATATTTGCTGTACAAGTTGTATGCTCAACTTGATAAAGAATCGAAGAAGCAGTCCAAGGATATGGCCACCTTCAAAGAAGAGGTTGACGGAGCAAGACTTGGTCAGAAGAACCCCGAAACGGGCAAACGTGAAGTTGCCGGTTTCAAGGTTGGTTGGAACGGTAAGGAAGAGACCACCCTTTTGCAGATGTGTGCGGCACTTGATGCAAGCAGTTCGGGTCACGATGATGAAAAGGCCAACTGTAACATTCTGTTGCAGAGCTTTGGCGATATCGTATACGATGCTTATGAGGGCTATGCACGTTACTTTATCTGTAACTACGCCAAGACCCTTGTTGAGCGTATGATCAACCAGTTTGAGAAGTTCTATGATTCGTTCCAGGGCAAGGTATCCGGTCTTGAAAAGCGTAAGAAGACCATTATGACCAAGGTTGCTTTTGAGAACGGCGATTGCGAATACAATCTCTTTAACAAGCCTGAGCATCTGCAGAAGCTTGTTGATGAGCAGGTTATTCCCACCAGCGGTACTGCAGAGGAGAGAGAATTGTTCTCCAAGATCTATGATGCTGTTAAGGAAAACGGCAAGAATGCAGAAATTCTTAAGAACGACGCATTTGCCGATGTTGCAACCAGCGATGTATTCGAGGATATCGTTGTTGAGCAGTATAAGAAGATCGTTGAAAACAACTGTCCGTCGCTTGACGTTGACGTTGTTCGCGCCTGTGGACTTGAGTGCCAGATTATTGCTATGTGCAAGGCCGAAAACAATCCTAAGGATGCAGAAGAAATTCTTAAGGCCGGTAAGAGCGAAGTTAACAAAAACGCTCATTTGAGAAAGAGAATTGACAAGGGCTTCAACCTTGCAAGTCCCAGTATTATCCGTAAGTCATTTGAGGAAGACCGTAAGATCGAGTCGATGTCTTTCAATGCGCAGATTGAAGAGGGCGACGGAATGAAGATGCCCGACACTCTGTTTGACAAGGAGTTTGCCTCTAACACTGTTTCCAAGTATGAGTTGCATTTCTTCCGTTCGATTTACGGAATTATGCCTACCGAAATACATAAGATGTCATCGCCTCAGAAGGATCCCGGTAAGCCCGATAACACCGCTACCGCCGATGACAACGAAAAAGCCGAAGCAGGAATGGTCGGTGCATATTTTGCAGCATATCAGGATTATATGCGTAAGATCGGTCCCGATAACCGTTTGAATCCGGTTATCACTCCGCACATTGACAAGCGTTGGAACTCGGTCACCGTTATGCCCGAGCTTGATCCCCAGGGTTATCAGCGTGTTCTTATGAAGCGTATTCACAAAGCGCTTATCTACGGAATTATCTATGAGCGTATCGAGAAGCGTCAGGCTTCGCCGTACGATTCAGAGATGTATATTTATGAGTATGTTGACGGACGTAACGGAAACAGAAAGCTTACCGTTTCCAACCACACCAGATGTGATCGTCTTTTTGAGGTATTGGATGCACTCTATTTTGACCGTTATGCCGTTCATTCTATCCATGATGCAGCCGATAGTATCCGCAATAAGGAATATGAAGCAAGTACCCCGTACGAGAAGACAACCTTTGCCAAGTATCTCAAGAATATTGACCGTAAGTTACTGATCAATGAGTTTGAGACGATGATCGCAGAGACCGATAAGGATGGCCAAGAGGTTATCCGTACCGTTGGTGAGGTTGCCAAGAAGATCGAAGACAACTGTGTTTCGATATTTGAACTTCCGATGCTTTATTGGAATTCGTTGCCTAAGAAGGATGCCGCTGAACTGGAGATCATGGTCGATGCAACTCTTGAAGTGATCTACGCAGAGGTTGCCAAGTTCTCCGATAAGGACAACATTGATGCTTTGGTTGCCAAAACCATTCGTGAGCATTATGATTTGCTGTATAAGAACTATGAGGCTTGTCGTGAACTTTACGACAACTATAAGCGCGAGCCGAAAAACAATACGGCATTTAAGGTGATTCGTAAGAAGGTCCTTGAGAAGTTTGACGAGTTGCAGATCACCAAGGCGAAGTTCCGTCTTATTGATCACACAGACAAGGACGATCTTTTCTCCTGCTGATGATTTTTGATTTATTATTTCCCCGCAGAGTGCTTCTGCGGGGGAGGGAAAGGTAGGTGATAACAGTTGTTCACGGTAATGATATGCGGTAAAGAGTTTTACAAGTCGATCAAAGAAAGCCATTCTCATATTCTCGACCTTATGTCAAGAAATAAGGACTGTGCTTTGCTGACGTGGAATCCCGAAGCCGATACGTTGGAGGAAGGTGTTCCCGGTCTTAACGACGTGACCAAGGGTCAGGTCGAGTGGCGTGCCGTCATCCTTAATGATGCGGATACCTTTGGATTTGATCATATCAACAATCAGAATCCTTTTGATAAGGTTGATGCAATTCCTGCACTTTACAATTTTGGAGAAACTCAGATATTTGAGCTTTTCGACGAGTATTATAACGTCAAGGCGCGTCTCGATAAGGCGAATAGCGCCAAGGATAAAGATGTTATAAAAAAGCTTCAGGAAACCGAAAAAAGTATTCGTGAAAGCATCGAGAATCTTATTGCTGAAAGTGCTGCTAAGATCGATGAATACCGACGTCGCAAGAAGGAAAATCATCTCAAAGCTTGTGAAAACCCGCTTACCCGTCTTGCAATCTGGATGATGGGTGCTCCTATGGAGGAAGCCCCCACTGTAGATAAGTCATGGCCTGAAGAACTGTTAGCTGAAGAG
Organism: Clostridia bacterium; assembly: GCA_017629275.1. Classification (GTDB taxonomy): domain Bacteria; phylum Bacillota; class Clostridia; order Oscillospirales; family Acutalibacteraceae; genus UMGS172. The sequence goes on along the minus strand of JAGBXM010000067.1, from coordinate 5,070 downwards.
TGTCCTGTTGATTGGAATTACTACGAAACGGTCTACAAAGCACGTTTGTTGCCGACCGAGGTCGAGCAGTTCAGAGCCGAAACGGAAAAGTATAAGGCTATTTGCGACAGTTTCCTCACGGGTTCTTTACTACAGAAGAAGCCTAAAGAGGTTATTGCGCTGTCTGAACGTCTCTTGAAGCGTTCCGAAGATCTGTTTGATCAGGTTAAGGAGCCTCATGAAGAGCTTGAGTACGACAATTTCTGCGATGACAACCTTTATCCTTTGAGGATGAAGTATCTCTTGTTTGACGTAGAGTACGATAATAAGCACCGTACTTCGGCCTCCAATTTAGGTTTCGTTTCGTTTGTATATATGTTATCTGCCAATGAGATACCTGACGGCTGTATGCGTTGTGAACGGGTTTATAACGGTACGGTCAAGATAAACGAACAGAAGGCACGTGATTTCTTTACAAGATATCTGCGTAAGCTGAATGCGACCAAAAAGGTATTGCTCAATAAACTGAGACACTATCAGACTATAACAATTGATGATGAGCTTCCCAAGGACGAGGCCATTAAAATATTTGAGACCGATGCCGAGATCAAGGTTGAGTCTCATTTAACGACCGAGCAGAGTGAATTGCTCGCAAAATATAAAATAGGACTGTCGCGCGATTGCCCGACAGAGGAGGAAATACATTGGAAAACTCAGGTCGATGAGATCATAAAGAAGTTTATCCGTTTCCTTCGTGAGCCCCGAAGGGCTTTGAAGAACGCTGTCAAAAAGGACTTCAGACACCAGACCGTTATTGAAGACGAGCGTATTTTCAAACTGGGCGAGGACGGTCTTGAGGATATTGAGTTCCGTATTCAGGAAAAGGAACAGCAGATGGTTGAGACCGTTACCAACCGTCTGTACAGAACCCGCGAATATACCGAACGCATTGAGAAGGCGGACGGTGAGGTTCGTGAACAGATCGCAAGACGTATGACCAAAAAGAAGACCGTGTGTATCGGACTTATCGTTTTCTTTGCGTATCTGTTGGGCTTTATACCGCTTTTTGTGGGCAATATGAACAACCATAAAACGTTGGTCATTTCCCTTATTATGACCGGTATTTGCTTGGGGTTAATGATCCTTGTCGGGCTTATATTCCTGCTTGTTGTTCGCTATAAGCATAAGAAACACTTTGAGAATTTCAATAAACTCATGGAAGGCATTCTTTCTGAAATTGAAAACGGCCTTAAGAGTTTCTCGAAATATTTAGGTCACATGTGCGACTTTATGCGCGGTGTATCGGTTTTCAATTATCTCAGGAAACCGACCGACCTCACACCAAAGATTCTTAAGAAGCATCTATATGATATTCAGACGAGAATCGACAGCGTTAACGGTCTTTTCGTTAGTGTTATGCAGGTCGACGATAAAAGTGATGAAATGCCTTACAACTACGATTTCACTAAGCTTGTTGATTACGCTTACGAGGTTCCGTATGATGAGATCGAGAGTGTAGTTGAGTTTATAACGAGCGAGAACTATGTGACCGTTCCTATCGATTACATGGTAAAAGTATCAATGACGAGGGAGGATCTTTATGATTAAAGCTTTACTGTTTATAGCCAAAGTAATTATAGAAATCCTTCCCTTCATACTGCTTTGTATCCTGAACGAAAGACTCAATCTTCGTAAGAGTTCGCGTAGCCGTCAGTTTGCAATGCCGGGAATAGCACTTTTGTTTGTCGCGGCCGTTATGATGCTTATAGATCCCATCAGCTCGTGGTTGTTCAGTTTTATTAACAATCTTCCGATATGGATAAGCAATCTTGCTTATAAATCCTGGATGCCGAACTTTTTGTTTATTCTTCTTTTGAAGCTCAGCAACGGCATAAGTTGGGTACTTAACGCCATTAATCTGAATTTCTGGCTGTTCTTTATCTTTAACGCTTTGGTTGTTATTCTTTACCTTATCGTTAAGAAAATAAGCATTAAGATAATTGACGAACGCGTAAAAAATGACGGGCCGGTGCACAACCGCATCGCGTCGGTGTTTTACAGATTTTTCTTTGAACGTAATTTCTGGTGCTTAAAGGACAGCTATGCCCATGCCAGAAACTTTTTGAGAACCTTTTATTACACCGCGCTGACGGTTTCCTCAATTCTTACCGTCGTAAGTGCAGAAATGTATAAGAAGGATTATCTGGCCGCAATTTTTTATCCCGTTTTCGGTGTCCTCATTGTCGGTGAGTTGTATTTTTATCTCGACGGTATGACCGAGGGTGAGTACGGAACGGTGATGGGCGAGAGCGACAAGGCGTACAGAATAGTTAACTATTCGTTGCTCAGAAGATTTTTGCGTGCGATTTTCAAGGATAAACTGTTGGCCGAAAATACAGGGTTTAACAGTTCTCTGTCGTTTATGCTGACCGTCGATGACGTTATTACAGAACTCGAAAAGAACGAAGACCCCAAGATAGTCAGTTTCGCAACCTATATTAAAGCGTTGCATAAACGCGGAGATATAATTGATATCAATTACCTCCGTTCTACGGTCGATATGCTCAACGGTAAGAGTGTTCTTTTTAACAATCCTTTTTATAAGGATTTCGTTCCGTATGCTTTTTATCCGATGAACCGTGCGTTGATGTGTCACGACAAGGTTCTTGTGGTTTTGGGACGTCACGCAATTGAAGAGGATATTAAGACCTGGATTACCGACGGTGTTGAATCGATCACTAATATTCCGTTTATTTGGAACATTTCCGTATTGAATAAGGAAACTCCCGAAAACGAGCCTGACATTGGTATCATTACGCGTTCCGACGTGCTGGATATCGGTGTGCAGGAAGCTAATGAGGAGTTTTTGGAAAAGGTTGGTTTTGTAATCATAATCGAGCCTTCGAAGCTCATTACCACCGCGCAGATCGGCTTAAATATGTTGGTCAAGCGTTGCAAGGGTGAGGAAGGACGAAATATCGTTTACTGTATGTGCGACAAAAACTGCGACGGACTTGTCGATGCGATGTCTCACATTTTGATGACCAGCATTACTGAGGTTTCGGCTACCAACAAGCATAAGGGTTCATCGTCTTATATGTGTTGGGATTCCGATAAAGATTATCTGCACCACCGTTTGGTGCCTAACATTTCACGTTATCTCGGCTTTGGTACCGAACTGTCCTTTGCCGCATTGAAAAACCAGGTTGCCAAGACCGAATGGTACGGCGGCGATGCGTTCCCCGTAACCGATATGAAGTGGATAGACCGTCAGTATTACTATGATCTGACCCGTTACGCAGGTCTGCCCACGACACAGGAGTCGATGGATGATTTCTTTATCACCTCGTCCAACTTCTGGAGTGCCGGTATTGAACGTAACAATTATTTTACGGTTGAGGATGAAGCCTGCAATATGTTTGAAATATTGCGCAACTTCTCAACCAGAACCACCGACCAAGGCTTTATTAACGTTATTTCGCAGGAATACCTGCTTAAAGACTATATGGCAGACAATGCGTCGGTTTTCGAGACCGATGCCAAGGCTATTCCCAATATAGTCGCCGACTATGCGCGTACCAACCGTAATGCGGTAATGAGACTTTTACTTATGATGAGCGCCAAGCCTGTCAGCACCGAGGTTATCGAAAAAGAACTTTCGTTGCTCGGTATTACCGTTTATGACGTATTGCCGCAGTTGTGGCTCGAAATCTATAAGTGTTTTGCCAAAGTCTCCGACATTGCGGCTATAATGAAGGATGACGAGAGGGAAACGGTGGCCTTGGCCGCTTCGCTGAAGTTTGAAATCGGATCGAATCGTAAATTCAGCAATAATACTCAATTCGGCATTTCGCTTATCCATGTTGAGGACTCGTTTAATCTTGACAACGGCAAGATGGAAACGGTATTCAGCATTAAAGACAGAAGCTTTATCAGAGAGTGTGTTTCAGAGCTTCGTTCGGCAAGTTATATCGTTGAGGACGAAAAGGGTGAAAAGCACTACCTCGGCTCCGAATTATCGGGTCACATCTATCAGAAGTTGTTGCCGGGTCAGTTCTTTACCTTTGGCGGAAAATATTATGAAATGCAGTATCTTGCCAATGACGGTCAGGTGCTTGTGCGCCGTGCCGCCGACCATATAAACGGTCGTCCGTCATACCGTCAGATCCGCAAGTACACCTTTACGGGTATTGAATCATCTTCCAGAGTTGGTGCCGTTCGTGACATTAACGGAATGAAGATTGTTCACGAGTATGCCGATTTTGAGGTTCAGACCGACGGCTATTATCAACTTGATAAATACAACGATTTTAAAACGGCTAAAACAGTCAACTTTGAAGGCAGAGGAATACCTGTTCGTAAGTTTAAAAACAAGGATATTCTGAGAATTGATCTGCCGCAGGGGGATAACAAACTCAATGACCGCATACGTTATACCATAACAATGCTGTTCAATGAGATATTCCGTACTATATTTGCAGAGAACCACGCGTTTATCTGTGCGTTGACCGATAACACGTTTGTCGAAGAAAAGGACACCGACCCTTGCTCCTATACTTTGTGCAGTGACGGGTGTGAACTCAAGTCCAATTCGATTTACATTGTTGAGGACAGCCAACTTGATCTGGGTCTTATAGTTGCAGTCGAAAGAAATCTGCAGCGTATTATGGAAATAATGTACGATTATTTGTGGTGGCATGATGATACTTTGACTAACAGTCTCGTTCCTCCGCCTCCGCCGGTATCTAACGTTACCATAACACCGCCGCCTCCCAAAAAAGGTTTCTTTGGCAGAATTTTGGATAAGATCAAGAGTATCTTTAAGCGTAAGCCTAAAGATGGCGGAACGGGTGAAACGCCTGAGACACCCGAGACTCCTGAGATTCCCGAAAAACCGGAAAAACCGGAAAAACCGGAAAAACCCGAGACGCCCTCCGAGGACCCCGAAAAGCCGGATAAAAATGGCAAGAAGAAGGGTAATTTGTTTGGAAAGATAAAAGATTTATTCAAACGCAAACCGAAAGGCGGACAGGAGCCTGAGACTCCCGAAATTCCCGAGACTCCCGAAATCCCTGAGACTCCCGAGATTCC
>JAGBXM010000007.1 GCA_017629275.1 Clostridia bacterium | reverse complement strand
CTATGTGGTCGCGTCTTTCCCAAATCTCGACCTTTTTTCCTGATTCGGCAAGTAATCGGGCGACGGTTGCACCCGAAATACCGCAACCGACAACAATATATCGCATAGGGTATTAACCTCCCAAACTCTGGTTTTTAATTGCAGTAATTACTCTTGATATTCCGTCCTCAAACGAGACTTCAGGAATAAATCCCGTATCCTCATAAATCGCTTTCAGGTCAACACAGGAGCACGGCATTTTGTCATTTGTATAAGGTACCTCTCCGATGCCGAGCGGCAACGAAGGGTCGATCAAATCCCTGATTTTATAAATATAATCGGACAACGGACAATTGTCTCCGTGTCCTATGGTATAAAAGCCATCGGGCTTTCCTTTTTCGATGATCAACCGATAGGCGTTTACCACGTCGTCGATATGAACGTAGTCCCACAACTGTTCCAACCTTGTCAACGATGGCTTTTCTTTTCGCAAAAGTTGGTCAATGGTGTAAAAAATGACGTTGCTGTCTTTTCGGTCTTCGGAATATATCCCCGAAATTACGGTATAAATAAACTCAATGCCCAATTCTTTACATAGGACCTCACACGCATACCTCGCCGCGATTTTGGCCACACCGTAAGCGTTCAACGGAGACGGAATCGCATCTTTGCAGATAGGCCTTCCGCAGTATATATATTCCATCGTCGAGCCAGGGGAGATAAATTTCTTGGCATTAAGTTTTGCCGCAAGTCTCACAGCATCGGCCGACAGAGTTACGTTGTGCATCTGCACGGTAAGGTCGGTGCGTTGTTCGGGTGTTACACCCGCCCAGGCAAAATGCAAAAAAGCCAACGGCGCATTCGGCAACCTATCTATAAACTGCTCAAAACAATGCAGTTCACCCTCAACAATATGCACGTTAGGTATATTATCCAGACGAGTTTTTGTTAAGCTGTCCTTTAAAACCTGTGCGTACACCTCGTATCCGTTGGCAGACAGATGCTTTGTAAGATGTGTGCCGATAAACCCGTCAGCACCGGTTATGACAACGGTCGGCATAGCTTTATGCCTCCTTCGGTGAAAGATACTCTTTTATCTGCTCATCCATACAGGAACGTACATCTTCGCCGTTGTTCCAACACTTGGTCCACTCCACTACCTTTGCAATGGCTGTATCAAGATTCCAACGCGGTGCCCAGTTAAATGTCGATTTCAACTTTGAACAGTCAAGCTTTAAGAAGTTTGCCTCATGAGGACCGCCGTCGTATTCATTTATCCATTCAAGTCCGTTGCCCCAATGCTTCACAAACAAATCGACAAGAGCACCCGTTTTAAAGCAGTCACGGTCATCGGGACCGACGTTGTAATAGCCGGCCAATTTCCCGTTTTCACATTGCATCGCCGCTATCATCAGATAGGCGCAAATCGGCTCAAGCACGTGCTGATACGGACGGGTCGAAAAGGGATTTCTCACCACAATATTTTCTCTTTTAAGCGCCGCACGTACACAGTCGGGGATGATTCGGTCTTTTGCAAAATCGCCGCCACCGATAACATTACCTGCCCGAGCGGTCGAAATTGCGGTTCGTCCATCGGCAAAAAAGCTGTTTTTATAACTGTGGGTTACCAGCTCGGAACAAGATTTCGAATTGGAGTAAGGGTCAAAACCGTCCAACGGTTCGTTCTCGCGGTAGCCCCACTCCCACTCCTTGTTTTCATACACCTTGTCGGTCGTTACATTCAAGAAGGTTTTGACACAAGGGTTGAGACGTACACATTCCAATATATTGACCGTACCCATAACGTTGGTATCGTATGTTCCGACGGGGTCGGTATAGCTTTGACGTACTATCGGTTGAGCCGCCATATGTATCACTACTTCGGGTTGGTACTGTTCAAATACCGCCTTAAGATGCTCAAGGTCGCGTACGTCACCCTTTATATGGGTAATCTGACTTTTGACTTTGCAAAGGTCAAAAAGTCGGGTCTCATTTTTTGAGCAGGTCGAATATCCCACGACCTTGGCACCTGCATTTACAAGTACAACACTCATCCAGGAGCCTTTAAAGCCGGTATGACCCGTCAGTAAAACACGTTTGTCTTTATAAAATTTCAAAAAATCCACGATTATTTCTCCCATTTCTTCCAAGGTGCGGCATTTGATGCCAACAGCTTGTTGAGTTGGTCTCTCTCTCGCTTAGTGTCCATACACTGCCAGAAGCCTCTGTGCAGATAGGACATCAACTGTCCTTCGGCAGCAAGTTTCTCCAAAGTATCGCGCTCGAGAATGGTCTCATCATTGTCAATATAGTTAAATATCTCGGGTTCAAAAACCATATAACCTGCATTGATGGGAGCGCTGTCGGAAAGGTTCTTTTCTCTGAAAGCCTTAACGGCATTGTCACCGCCAATGTCCAGAATGCCCTTCTGTTGTTCAAGCATTACCGCCGTCAACGTTGCTATTTTGCCGTGACTCTCATGGAATGCCAACAGATCTTTCAGATTGATGTCACAAACGCCGTCACCGTAGGTCATCATAAAACGCTCATTGTTTACGAAGGGTTGAATTCTTTTGATTCTGCCGCCTGTCATGGTGTCGAGCCCTGTATTAACTACCGTGACCTTCCACGGTTCACATTGCTGATTATGCACGATCTGCTGGTTGCCTCGCGTAAAATCAAACGTGATATCGCTGTTGTGAAGGAAATAATCGGCAAACCATTCTTTAATGACGTGTTGCTTATAACCTGCACAAATAATAAATTCGTTAAATCCGTAATAGGAATATTCCTTCATTATATGCCATAAAATGGGCTTCCCATCCGAACCGATTTCAATCATCGGCTTGGGTTTGTATTGAGACTCCTCAGAAATTCTCGTTCCATAGCCACCGGCAAGAATAACAACTTTCATTTTTTAACACTCATTTCTTATTTTTATCGGAAATATCGGAGTTTATATTTAACCTTGTAACTTTGCATATAACTTTACCGACATACGGAAAACAAAAAACCATCTTTTCGGATTGCGCTGAATAAGTTTCAACACCAATTTTACGTGGGTTCGGTATTGGTCGGGGTCGAGAGTCACGCCGTTGTCCTTGAGGTAATCATAGAACTCCAAAAAACGCTGTTTGCTCGACTTGTAAGGTTTGGTTAAAGCGAGATACCTCAGATGTGAAATAACCTTCCATCTGAGCGGACCCCTCATACTGAAATATTTGGGATCAAAATAAAAATCAGAAACGATTTCTTTTACGATCAATTCGTAATCGGCAAGATTCCTGAGATGGCTTTTAAGCGAGACACTCTGCTCGTTCATACCGACACGGTAACAGTAGATGTTCAAGGGTATGTAGATGACACTGTTGGCAAATTTAAACGATTTAAGAAAATACTCAATGTCGGTATAGAAGCAATTTTCGGTGATGGAAATATTATTTTCCTGAAGAATACTTGTACGCACCGTTAAAGAGTGCATTCTGCAATCGGTCAGCACGTCGGGAGTGTATTCTTTACGCGGTTCCAAAGAAGAAGGCGTCCATTTACTTGCAAGTTGTTCGTCGGCATAGGCGGAAAAATCGCAAATGACCAAATCGGAGTCCAAGGTTTTAAGTTCGCTTATAAACTCATCAAGATGCTCGGAATCATACCAATCGTCACCGTCCAGAGTTTTGAAATATTTTCCGGTTGCCATTGAAATGGAATCGTTAATGGTTGAGCCGTAGCCGCCGTTGACCTCGCGTTCTACAACGCGAATAGACGACGGATATTTTTCTTCGTACTTTTTGGCAACCTGTACCGTCAAATCAGTTGCTGCGTTGGTCTGGACCAATATTTCCATATCCTCCAGATATTTGGAGCAACACAAAGAATCCAACGTTTTTTCAATGTATTTTTCCACGTTATACGCGGCAATTGAAACCGTAAGCGTTTTCATAAATACTTCTCCTCGCAATATATGTATACACACTTTTATTATATACTTACTTCCATCACTTTTCAAGTGCGTTTTTGGAGGATCATATATTTTGGCGGTAAAAAACAGAGCAGGTTTCGCTTGGCGAAATCTGCTCCGTTTTGATGTTTGTTTTTAGTCTTGATGATTTTAAGGTTTGTCAGTTAATACCGCTGCATTTTAACACAAGCTTATACAGTTCGAGCTCGTAGTCGAGGGTATAGACCTTTTCTTCGTATTCGCCGTTGATACGCTTGGCGAAGGTGCTTGTCATAGTATCGTAGCGGTCGTAGTCAACGCTTCTCGACTGAACACCCTTATCGAGCCAGCTTTTAGCAGAGTATTCAACGGCATCGGTGTGCTGAAGAGGACTGTTTTTGGGATCGGTATACATCTCCAAGGGACGGACGACCACCGTCTTTTTACTGCCGATGACAAGCAACTGACGCTCGGGGAAGCCGCCGTGCTGAACGTCGGTGGTCTTAACGGTCGAAACACCGTTTTTGTACTCCAGAACCGCCATACCGAAGTCTTCACCCACGGCGCCTTCAATGCCGGTTGAACGGCTTAAAGGAATGATATTCTGGGGTGCTCCCTGAATGCGGTAAATAAGGTCAACGAGGTGGCAACCCAGGAAGAATATCATGCCGCCCTTCATACAAGATAACCAGTTTCGGACCCATGTGTCGTGAGTACAGCTCATCTGTGCGTCGATCGAGACGATCTCGCCAAGCTCACCGTCTTCAATCTGCTTCAGAATCTCTCTGACCTTGGGATTGTAGCGGTACATATAGCCCGTGCTGAAAACTTTACCGCTCTGACGTATGGTTTCGATCATTTCCTCAAAATCTTTGAGATTCTGACCGCCGGGTTTTTCCATGTGCAGGTGTTTACCCGCTTTGGCAACCATAAGTGCGTATTTTGTGAGGTATATCTCCTCGGTTTCAACAAAGACACCGTCGATGGTGGGGTCGGAAAGTATTTCATCGACCGTCATTTCACGGTAGCCTTCAAAGGCCTTCATCTGTTTGGGGAACTTTTCACGCTCGTTTTCAGGGAGAGCAAAGCCCACAACCTCAAAAATATCGGTCTGTTTGGTCACGCTTCCCCAAATCTGATTACCGTGGCTCATTTCACTTGTGCCGATCTGTGCAATTCGCAACTTTCTCATTTCAAAAGCCTCCAATCAAACTGAACCATCGGGAAGGACGGCTCGTTGGCAAGTCGTGCATAGACCTCGGTGGCCTCTTCGGGTGAGTGGGTTTCTTCGACAAGCTCGGTCAAGTGAAGTCGTCCCATCTCGGTCAGTTTTATTACCGATTTCATATCGTCGGCCTGTGTCCACCAGCCGTCGTGTGATTCCTGTTTCGGACGTGCGTCGGTATGTGCGCCGACAAGGGTGATTCCGGGGAAGTGCACCTTGCGGTAGTAGTCGATGGTGAAGTCCTTATTACGGGTGCAACCAAGCAATGCGACTCGGCCGAAACGTGCCATACAGTCCAAAATTCCGTCAAGCCCTGCGCCGATACCCGTAACCTCAATACCGACCTTGGCACCGCCGCCTGTGAGTTTTTTGGCCGTTGCGGCAAACTCGGGATCATACGGGTCAAGTGCATAATCCGCACCGTGTTTCAAAGCCACTGCGCGTTTATCGGGGTTGGGGTCAACCGCAATAATAGGTGCGGCACCGCCTATTTGCAAAAGTTTTACTGCCATAAGTCCCAAAACACCCAAACCCATAACGATGGCGGGTTCGCCCATTTCAAGTCGGCATTTGCGGATGGCGGCAAGCGGGAAAATGCTGATGTGGAACAATGCG
>JAGBXM010000066.1 GCA_017629275.1 Clostridia bacterium | reverse complement strand
TATAATCCCTGAAGGACTTGCGTTTGAGGTAAAGTATAAAAACAGCGAGAATAATCAGGTTTATCTTTCGGGTAAGAATGAGGTTGACCTTCCTATTGCCATTTTGACCGACGAATCAACTGCAAGTGCTTCGGAGCTGTTTACTCAGGCATTAAAGGACTATAATAAGGCAATTTCGATTGGACGCAATACCTATGGAAAGGGAGTTGTTCAGAGAACGTTTTCTTTGAGTGACGGGTCGCTTGTCCGTTTTACCATTGCAAAATATTATACCGCCAACGGCACCTGCCTTGACGGTATCGGTGTGAAGCCTGACTTTGAAATGCAGTGGACAGAGGAAGAATTGAGATACCGTTTCGTCAACGGAATTGAAAAGGATAAGGATTTTTTGAAAGCGGTTGAGTATCTTAAAGCTCAATAATCGTAATCTTCTAAAATTTCAAGAAGCTCGGCATTGCTTTGAGCGATAATGCCTTGTTGGAGCAGTTTTCGGTCATATTCGGGCAGATCTCTGACGTAAGGGCTGTCAAGCAGATACAACGGTACAGATCCGTCGCTGTGAAATACACCGATTTTACCGTTTGACTCCTTGACAATGTAATAATCATTTTGACCTTGGATTTGGTTGTCAGGGTTAGCGGGTGTTTTGGGTTTGACCTCTGTGTTTATTGCTGAAACACTCAAAATACAGACTGAAACTGCAGTCAAAATGCTTAAACTTAATTTAAAAATGATTTTTTTCATTTATTTTCACCGTTTTTATTGTTCACGGATTTTATTGTTTCTATTCCGTTATTTCTTTGCAAAACATGGCGAAATTTAAACAAAAAATGTCCAAAAGTTTACAATTGTATGCATATTTAGACTTAGTTGTAACAATACTGTAATACACAAAGTTGAAAATATATGGTAAAATACATATACATAGACAAAGATTTATGTTCATCAACCGAAGGAGGTGCTGTTTGTGAGTGATATGAATGATAAAAAGGATTATGACCTTGATTATTTCAACAGTCACAAAGACGATGCAGATGCCGCAAGTGATGCGGTGTCGGGTAACGGTATTTCAGATGATGATGCTTTTAGCTTGAGCGGTTTTTCGGATAACTCAGGTCTTGGTGATGACCGTTCCTTTATGACTGACGATTCGGGCAGTTCTGATGATAACGTCGACCTGTCGAGTTACGGTAAAAAGCAGGACGAGATTAAAAAAGAGTCCCGCCAAAAGAGTAAGAAGGAAACCAAAAATAAGGTTAAAAAAATAATTCTGCTTTTGCTTAAAATATTCTTCTCAATAATGCTTATCGGTGTTATCACAGGTTGCCTTGTTGTCGGTGCATTTGCAATTTATGTTTTTAACTTTGTTGATGATAAGGTTTATGAGGACCTTGACGAGCTTGCTCTCGGTTTTACAACAACGATATACGTTGAGGATAAGGCAAGCGGTGAATTTGTTGAATATCAGCGTATGCACGGTGAAGAAAACCGTATATGGGTTGATTTTGAGCAGATGCCCGAAGAACTGAAAAATTCGTTTGTTGCCGTTGAAGATCAGCGTTTCAGAGAACATCAGGGCGTTGACTGGAAACGAACTGTCGGTGCTTTTGCCAATATGTTTGTTGACCTTTATTCGTCAAATCAGGGTGGTTCGACCATAACACAGCAGTTGGTCAAAAACCTTACAGGTGATAATAAACAGACCCCGATGCGTAAGATCCGTGAAATTATGCGTGCGAGGTACCTTGAAGAAAACTATCATAAGGACACCATACTTGAGTGCTATCTGAATACGATATGCTTGGGTG
>JAGBXM010000065.1 GCA_017629275.1 Clostridia bacterium | reverse complement strand
CGAAATATCGTAAGCGTACTTATAACGGATGACAGAATTGCTGTTATCGGTTGCGGTTGACCAACGGAGTGAGCAGTACCAGGTGCTGGAATATTTGCCGGGTTCTGCATAGGTCTTATAAGGTTCGTGAGTGAAATCGGGGATTTCGTAGGTCACTTTTTCTTCCTCCTCCGGCTCGGTTACGTCGTCGTTGCCATCATCTGAAGCGTTCCCTGTTCCGTGCTTTTTAATGGTGATTTCGTCAAAATTCAATTCACAAGCATCGGCGTGAGTGACAATGTAAATACGGTCGCAGATATTGGTTTTTGCGCTGCTATCATAAGTATTTGCCGCCATTGTTTCGGTGGTGGTAAATTCATAACTTAAGGTGTGCCACTGACCGTCATTATAATCTGACGCTTTCCATGTCTTCATATAAGGCTTGGAGAGGGTAGAGGAATATTTTGACTGTGTACCAAAGTTTATTGAAAGCTTGGTATCGGTTGTGCAAGAGACAACCTTAAACTTCAATGTAATGGTATAGGTTTTAAGACCTTCCATAATGTAAGGAGTATTGGTGTCACCCTTGGCAAGTTCAATGTTGTATCCGTCTGAATTTGGGGTTCCGAGAACAACATATCCGTTGCCATCTTCAACGACGTGGTTGAAAATAGCGCGTGTGTCATGTTTATAACTGTAGTCGCTATAACCCATACCGCTTGTATTGAAGGTGATCGTGTCGATCACTTCGGGTTCGCTTGTGTCGGGAGCGATACCGTCAACGTACATATCTTCGGTTGCACCCGAAACGTGTTTTTTGATGAGCATATTATCGATATATATAATCTGACCTTTAGAGGGGTTGGTTATATACAATTTATCGCAGAGGTTGGTGTTGCCACTGCCTTTGTATGAATCATAGGTCATTTTTTCGTTGGTAGTGAACGTATAGGTCAGAGTCGTCCAATCGTTCGAAGATAATGTCCATTTCTTTAATTCGTACTTTGAATAAGATGATGTGTATGCCGCCATACCGCCGATGTAAAGTTTAATAGAGCCCGAAGCAGGGGAAGCAAGTTTGCAGTCAAACGTTACTGTGTAGGTTGTAGTGGGCTCGAGAATATAGGCGGTAGAGGAGTTACTGCCTGAAGCTATTTCAAAGTTATAACCCTCTTTGGTAGTGGTGTTAAGTTCCAAATATTTGTTTTTGGAGTTTTCGGAGTCGGTAACCTGTGTAAGTTGTATGCCGAGTGTGCCATTAGTGTCCGACCAACCTTTATTATCGTTATTAAAGTGGATATAGGTGATTTGATTTTTAGGTGTAGCCACTTTGTATTTGGTGATGATGACATCATCGATAGCCCAAGCATTCTCATAGCCACGGGCGACCAAATAAAGTTTATTGCAGATGTTGGTGTTACCACTGCCGTTGTATGAGTCATAGCTCATAGTATCGGTGGTGGTGAAATCGAAAGAAGCGGTATGCCAGTTTCCGTCATTGACATTGGTTGCATACCAGGATTTCATAGCGTATTTGGAGTAGCTTGTGGATGAAGCGGATTTTGAGCCGACAAACAAAGCGAGGTTACCCGAAGTGGAATTCAATGCCTGGTATTTGAAGGTAATGTTATATTTGGTGCTACCCTCTAAGGTGTAAGCGGTGGTTGAATTGCTGCCGTTAGCCAATTCCATATTATAACCGTCACCGTTGGGGGTATACAGATGGAGGTACTTGTTTGCACTGTTGTTGGCATCGGTCACCTGAGTGAGGTGTGTTCCGACAGTGCCGTTGGTTGCAGACCAACCTTTGCCTGTGGTATTGAAGTCTATGGTGATCTGTTCGTCGATCTCATAGCCGTCGGGAATTGCCACTGCGGCGGTTGCCGGAGTAGCTGACAGAAATGTGAACATTGTCGCGATCATCATAACCGAAAGTAACAGCGACAATGCCTTTTTGATTAGTTTTATAATATCACCTTTCTACAATAAAATTAGGGTAAAATATTACAGAATAATGATAACATATTGTGTTGGTTAAATCAACCTTTTTATACAGAATTTATTAAGGAAAGCAGGGCGTTTTTGACGAGTTTTACAAATGTTTGCTTTTTGTGTTGTTTCGCCGACTGAAATCAACATTCTTTCGTTTGAAACAGGCGGAAATCAACACTATATAAGGCAGTTGGAATGCCTCCACCGCTGAGCGTTTTCCCTCTCTTTAATAAGGGAGACAAATCGGGAGGTAAAGATTCCTCACTAAGACCCTTCGGCGGGTGACGCCTCAGGGCGACACTGCGGTGTCGGCTCGGAATGACAGAAAAATCTATTGTTTGTCATTCTGAGGAGTGCAACGACGAAGAATCTTTGAAACAAAGGTAAAGATTCTTCGCTTCGCTCAGAATGACAGGACATATAATTTATTGGTTTAATGACGGACGAACACGGAGGTAAAGCCCCTACATCGTGTAAATTAACATTTGTAGGGAATGGATTTATCCATTCCGAAAACCGTCTTGCGGTGGTTATAACGGTGTAAAAACCAAGCCTCAAGCGGGTGGCTTGAGGCTTGGTTTAGGAATTTATTTGGTTTGGCAGGTTTAATTTATTCGGCTTTGACGGTTTTGTCAAGGCCGTTGCCGAAGCGGATGCGCTCATACTTTTCGGCGGTTACGCTGACTATATCGAAAAGATAACGGTTGGCGTCGTCGTTGGTCAGCTTATGACGTCCCGTTGCGTTATCGTCGGCTTCAACTTCGCGGAAATGACCGCTGCCGACAACGCCTGTCTGTCCCGTGGTTGAATGGAACATTTTAAGGTCGGTGTTATATTCAACATAAGAAGAGTGCATATGTCCGCAGTTGAAGGCTACGGCATTTGAGTCAAAGTCGCCGTAGTCGTACAGACCGACCGAGGTGCTTGCCAGGGTGCGTGTGTTGAGTGCGGTGACCAGTCTTTTCAGATCCTCGGCACCTGCACAGACGTGGTGCATTTTGCCTTCTTCGTAGCGGTCGTCGATGGGTGCGTGGGACAGGAATATGTATTTCCAATCCTTTTCGGTTATTGTGAATACCTTATCGGTCCAAAAGCGTACCTGCTTTTCGACGTCGGTACAGTAAAACGACTGTAAGCAAACAACACGTGTTTTCTTTTCGGGAATATCTACATAAAAATAAAGGGTTTCGGGGTCAGTATCACCGTAAACGTAAGTATCGCGGCGAAAATTTTTCTGTGTCAGTTCATACCATTCTTTGTGATCGAGAAGCTCGGGGTTTTTGCCGTTGACTCCGTCAAGTGAATAGTTGTGCGAATTTTCACCTATCGTTTCGGGATTATGGTTGAAATCGTGGTTGCCTATCGAAAAAACAACGGGGCAGGGGAAGTCTTTAAACAAATCTGCCACGATTTTTGTGTGCTTTTTGCACGAGTCACCGCTTCTCCAACCGGTTGTAATATCACCGCAATGTGCCGCAAAGTCGATCAAGCCTTTTTCGGCTAAAATGCGGATAATTTTAACCGAATTATCAACAAGTTCGGGTGTTCCGACCGACTGCTGTGTGTCATAATGTGTATCGGTTACAATGGCATAATTAACCGCATTTTCGTCGGTTACTGCGGTTATTTTTTTAATAACACGCTCAATCTCCTTGTTTATGCTTTCGGAAAAACTCATTTCATTCACCAATTACTAAAATTTTTGAAGCTCCCTCTGATGAGGGAGCTGTCAGCAAAGCTGACTGAGGGAGAGATAATATCACTAAACTTGAAAACAACTATTCTCTCCCTCCGACTTTCGCCAAGCGAAAGTCACCTCCCTCGTCAGAGGGAGGTTCTGATATGTACAATTTAATATTTATTATGTTTGATTTAATTTATCGTGCGATATGTGTTTACCACCTTACACTCCAACGCTCACTGTATTTCATATCGGCGCTTTTGTCGTTCTGAAGTCCTTCGTGGGTTTTGGAATGTTTGGATTTTTTCTTCAGTTCTCTGAAATATTCATTGTCGTTAACGGGAAGCTCGACCCACTTATCCTTCCAGGAGGAAAGGTATGCGGCATTGGATATCTGAACCTCGTTTATACCGTCAAATCCGGGGGAAATGAGTGCCTCACCGTGCAAAATTGCGTTGGTGAAGTTCTGCAAAATACCAATGTGAGCCGATTCTTTTTCGGTTTGTTCGATAATCTCGACCTCGGACGGTATTTTGGCAAAATCGTCTTCTGAATTAAAGCAGAAATCTCGTTCGTCGGTTATAAGACGGGTAATTGTCATTTTGCCGTTTTCAATGACCAATTTACCTTTGGTGGCACTGATTTCGAGGCGGTTGGTACCGGGTGCTTCACCCGTTGAGGTTATGAAGATACCCGTTGCACCGTTTTCGTATTCGGCATATACGGTGGCATCGTCCTCAACCTCAATATGGTGGTACTTTGCAACCGAGCAGAAGCCTCTGACTCTTTTCGGCAGACCGCAGATCCATTGCCATATATCAAGGTTATGGGGTGCCTGATTGAGCAATACTCCACCGCCTTCGCCTGCCCAGGTGGCGCGCCACGAGCCTGAATCGTAATAATGCTGGGTGCGGTACCAGTTGGTGATTATCCAGACCATACGCTTGAGTTCACCCAGCTCTTTATTCTGCATAATATCGTGAGCCTTTTTGAATAGCATATTGGTACGCTGATTGAACATTACGGCAAATACCTTGCCGCTTTTCTTTGCTGCCTCGTTCATCTGCTTTATCTGCTTGGTGTAGACACCTGCAGGCTTTTCGGATAAAACGTGTTGACCTTTATTAAATGCGTCGATAGCGATGGGGCAATGGAAGTAGTGGGGAGTGGCAATAATGATCGCATCGGTCAACCCCGAGTCGAGCAGGGCCTTGTAGGTTTCGAAAATCTCAACATTTTCAAAGCTCAGCCTTGCTTTTTCGCGTTTACTCTCATCGGTATCGCAGACGGCGACCAGTTCTAAACCGTCAATCAAACCGTCATAAATGTGCTTGGCGTGGGCAGAACCCATATTACCAAAACCTATTACTCCTACTCTTACCTTATCCATAAAAACACCCTCAAACTGAAAATACTAAAAAAAGTAGGGGCGGCTACTTTGCCTTTTCGGGCGAACGCAGTTCGCCCCTACGGTTGAACTTTTACGATACTATGTATTGTTTAATTACGTAAAAGAGTTATTTTGTACCGGCATACGAAGAATCAGTGTCGGCAACGACTTCGGTGACGTTGGTCTTGCGTCTTGAACCTGCGACACGCTTCATAAGCTCAGTATAGTATAACTCATCATCAAACGGAATGTCAACCATTTTGCCCAACCAAGATGACAAATGCATAGCATTCGAGATGGTAAGACCGTTGATACCTTCCTCACCGCCTGCGGTAAGGGGAGTGCCGTGAAGGATGTGTGCAGCAAATGCATCGCGTACACCCTTGTGCTGTTCGTTGAGACCGTCGGTCTCAACCTCGCGGTATTCTGCTTTCTGACTTGCAAAGGGAGTTGCTGCAGTCTTGGTAAACTCACTTGTTGCAACAGGCAATTCCCAAATATAAAGTTTGTCATTCTCTGCAACGATTTTAGCACGGTCAAGAGTGATTTCAAAACGGTTGGTACCGGGGTTATCACCGGTGGTGGTGATGAAGGTACCGGTTGCACCGTTGGGATATTCAACATAAGTGGTAACGTCGTCTTCAACCTCGATGTCGTGCCACTTACCGTAGTGGAGGTGTGCCTGAATCTTAGAGGGCATACCGCAGATCCACTGCCAGAGGTCAAGCTGATGGGGGCACTGATTCAAAAGAACGCCGCCGCCTTCACCCGACCAGGTTGCTCTCCAATCGCCCGAATCATAATAAACCTGAGGACGGTACCAGTTGGTGATGATCCAGTTGGTACGCTTGATCTCGCCGTATTCACCGCTCTGAACCAATTCACGCATCTTTCTGTAGATGCAGTTGGTACGCTGATTGAACATCATAGCAAAGGTGGTATCGGTCTTTTTGGCTTCTTCGATCATTTCCTTGACCTGCTTGGTGTAAACGCCAGCAGGTTTCTCAACGAGAACGTGGATATGACGCTTGAAGCACTCGATAGCGTATTTGGGATGGTCGTAGTGAGGAACTGCTACCAAGCAGGAGTCGATTAACCCACTGTCTAACATTGCTTCGGCCGAGTCGAAGATTTTGACCGATTCGGGCAAATTATCCTTTGCCCACTGACGGCGGTCTGCCATAATATCGGCAACTGCAACGAGTTCGATTTCAGCATTGGTGTTGTTGAGGGCAATGCTTTTTGCATGGCCGCTACCCATATTACCGATACCGATAATACCAAGTTTAATTTTGTCTGCCATAGTTTTTTCCTCCAATTATTCAAGCCCTTGGGCCTTAAGATACTGATAGCTTCTTCTTAAGCAATCGAACGGGTCTTCTCCGTAGCAGTTATCCTGTTCAACAAGTGCATATTCTACACCGTTGTCAACAGCCGCTTTAATGATGCCCTCAAAGTTCATATTGCCTTCGCCGATAACCGCCATACGGCGTTCCTTTTCAACAAAAGCCATATCTTTGAAGTGAATGCAGGGTGTTCTGCCTTTGAGTTTATTCAACCACCAAATCGGGTCAGCACCGCCCGACTGTACCCAGTATGTATCGAGGGTAAAGCCCATTTCGTCAGGTAAAAATGCATCCAAAATGTGGTCGAGTATAAGCTTGCCGTCTATCTTCATAAACTCTGCATCGTGGTTGTGATAGGAAAGGAACATTCCATTTTCCTTGATGAGCTTTGCGGCATCCTTGTAGTAGTCGATAAAGCTTTGGACTCCGTTTTTGGCAACATCGTAAAAACCGATGCCGATACGGTCACAACCGAAGGTTTTATGCTCTTCGATAACCTTTTCGGTTTCACCGACAATACGCTCGGGCTTGGTGTGGGTGATAACACACTTTAAGTCGTTCTTTTTGAGCTCTTCGTCCAACCAAGCGGCGTCGAATGCACAAGTGCCCGAAATCTGAACGGTTTTGTAACCGATGTCGGCTACTTTTTTGAGTGATTCTGCAATACCTTCGGGAGTCTTGCAAAACTCACGAATTGTGTAAAACTGTGCGCCTAATTGCATAAAGTTTCACCTCTCAGATGATTTCTCTTAAAGCAGCAACTGCGGCATCAAATGCGGCTTCCTTAGTGGGGTATTGGAAAGCACCAATCTGACTCTTTTCACCCTCACGCTCAAGTCCTGCGAGACCCTTGAAGATGGAAAGGTGGGGTTCAAGTGTGACACCCTTGCCGCCGTTTGCGGCATACATTTTGAGTATCTTGGGCAGGTTGCCGACACCCTTGCCCGCAGGGACAACCTTACCGTCTGCAAGGCAGTCCTTAATGTGCATATAGGTCACATAGTCCTTCAAAAGTTCCCAACCCTCTAAGGTGTCCTGTTCGCACTGAATGTAGTTGGCAGGGTCAAAAATGCAACCGAACTCAGGCATTGCTTTATGTATCTCAAGGCAACGGGGAGCGATGTCACCGTAGATGCCTTTTTCATTCTCGTGGCAAAGCTTTACACCGCTGCCTTTTGAGGCTTCGAGGAATTTGGACATTCTCTCAAAAACCTCGTCGCGGTAGGGGGTGGGGTCCTCGTCCTTGGGCATATAGAAGCTGAACAAACGGATGTAATCAGCCTTTAAAACGTGTGCGATCTCGACGGTTCTCTTGAACTCGTCAAGATGGGGTGCAAAATCATCGGTGATCTTAATTTTACCAAGACGGGAACCGATGGACCAAACGTTAAAGCCGTTGTCCTCGATAGTTTTGCCGATCTCCTTGATTTCGTCCATAGGAACATCTGCAATGTTTTTGCCTGCTACGTTACGGATCTCAAGACCCTGCAGATTGTTTCTTCTCAAAGCGTCGATCTGACCCAAAAGGTCGGCAGAAGACTCGTCAGCAAATGCGTTAATAATAAAATCTGCCATCATAAATTCCTCCTAAATTATACACAAGAAATTATACACCCGAATATGCCGAGAAGCCACCGTCAACAGGGATAACAACACCTGTGACAAAGGCCGATTTCTCGCTATCGGTCAAGAATTCCAAAGTGCCGAGCAGTTCTTCGGGTTTGCCGAAGCGCTTCATCGGGGTGGCATTGAGAATCTTGCCGGTACGTGCGGTGGGGGTGCCGTCCTCATTAAAGAGGAGAGCCTTGTTCTGATGGGTTACAAAGAAGCCGGGAGCCATTGCATTGACACGGATACCGGTCTCGGCAAAATGAACGGCCAACCACTGTGTGAAGTTACTTACAGCACTTTTGGCGGCGCTGTAAGCAGGAATCTTGGTCAAGGGGCGGAAAGCATTCATTGAAGAAATGTTCAAAATGCAGCAGCCCTCTTTGCCAATCATATCTTTGGCAAATACCTGAGTGGGGAGAAGGGTTCCCATAATATTGAGGTCGAATACAAACTGGAAGCCCGCCTTGTCGAGGTTGAAGAAGGTCAGGAAATCTTCGGCAACATCGTCACCCTCCTGATAGGTCTCGTGAAGGGTGGTGCATTTGGGGTTGTTGCCGCCTGCACCGTTGATGAGGATGTCGCAAGGACCGAGGTCGTTGACAATGGCGTCGTGAACTTCTTGTATGCAATCCTTATCCAAAACGTTGGTTTTGTAAGCCTTGGCAACACCGCCGTTGGCAGTGATTTCGGCGGCTACCTTTTCGGCGGCCTCTAAGTTAAGGTCGAGTACGGCGACCTTGTGGCCAAGCTTTGCCATGTGAACGGCAAATGCAGAGCAAAGAACTCCGCCTGCGCCTGTGATTACAACTGTTTTACTCATAATTTTTTCTCCTTTATATCAGCCGACAATATTTTTGAAAATATTGAGAGCAGGAAGTACGTCTTCGATGGTTTGGGTGAATTCGGGCTTGAAGCTGCCTTCAAGACTCATACGTGCGTTATAACCGCACTTTTTAAGAGCGGCAGCCCAAACCTTACAGGCTTCATAGTCTTCGGGTGTGCGCGGCATCTGACGGTCGGCATCGGCACGGGCAAGGTGGGTGTGCTGAAGCAGTTCACCCGCCGTTTCAATAGCCTCCATAGTTTCACCGCTTTTGAAAACGTGGAAGAAGTCAGCCAAGGTGTAAATGTTGGGGTGGTTGCAACGCTTGATGATATCAAGGCTTTGCTGAACGGTGTTTATAAGGTTGGTCTCGTTGGCATTCAAGGGTTCAATGACTATCTTGATACCGTATTTTGCGGCGATGTCGCCTGCCATTTTGAGAACCTCGATAAACTGTTCTTCACCTTTAGTATGGTCAAAGCCTTCAGGAATATTTCTTGCTTTACCGCTACCTAAAACGGCAACCTTGCCGCCGATGGACTTGAAACGTGCCATACCTTTTTCAACGTATTCGGGGATGAAGGAATGGTCGGCATCGGGGCCGGTCAGAATCTTATCTCCGGGGAAGAAGCCGTTGGCAGCCTCGGCCTTGAGGTCGTTGGCCTTCAAGCCTTCAACCAATATTTCAAACTTTTCGTCTTCCATATTGGTAATGGTGGCAAAACCGACTTCAACGTAGTCGTAGCCGAGCGATTTTATACGCGGAAAATGATCCACGGTTGTACAGCAAACTCCAAATCTCATGACTTAACACTCCCTATTTAAGCTTTTCAACGGCCTCGAACAAACCTGCGATATAGGTTGCACCCAATGCACGGTCAAAAAGTCCGTATCCGTAGCGACCCTTTTCGCCCCAGATCATACGGCCGTGGTCGGGTCTTACATAACCGTCCCAATCTTTATCAACAAGTGCCTTGACTATGCCGAACATATCAATGGAGCCGCACTCGGTAGGATGGCCGACCTCTTCAAAGCAACGTTCACCGTCGTATTTAATGTTGCGAAGATGCAGAAAATGAATTCTGTCGGCATACTTCGAAGCCATTTTGATAAGGTCGTTGTTGGGGTCTGCGCCCAAAGAGCCGGTGCAGAAGGTGAGACCGTTATTGGGGGAGTCAACCAACTTTAAGAAACGGTCGTAGTTTTCTTCACAGGTGATGATTCTCGGCAGACCGAACATACCCCACGGAGGATCGTCGGGGTGGATGGCCATTTTGATGCCAACTTCCTCCGCAACGGGAATAACGGCTTTTAAGAATACCTCGAGGTTTTCCCAAAGTTTGTCCTCACCGATCTCCTTATACTGATTAAGAAGGTCGCGAAGGCCCTCTTTGGTATAACTTGCGTCCCAACCGGGCAAGGAAAGTTCACTCTTTAAGGGGTCCATTTTAAGAACCTCTGCGTGGTCGTAGGCCAAAGCGTTGGCACCGTCTTCTTGAGCGTGTTCAAGCTCACTTCTGAGCCAGTCGAAAACCGGCATAAAGTTATAGCAAACGCATTTGACACCAGCTTCGCCCAGGCGGCGGATGTTTTCACAGTAGTTTTCAATAAGCTGAGGAGCCTTTTCGTTACCGAGCTTGATATCTTCGGGGACGGGAACACTTTCAACAACCTCAAACTCAAGACCGGCATCGTTAGCCTTCTTTTTGAGTTCAGCAATGCTTTCGCGACTCCAAACTCCACCGGGAGCAATGTCGTAAACTGCCGATACTATACCTGACATTGTGGGAATCTGACGAATCTTCTCTAAAGTGACAGGATCGGAGTCACCATACCAACGGAATGTAAGCTTCATAATTATTTGTTTCCTCCTTTGTGTGCTTTAGCAATGTTTTACTGTTTATGATTTCCCATACTAAAGCTTTTTTACATTATACATTATATTTTTATAAAAAACTATTGTTTTTTTGGTCTTCATATATTGCAAATCGGCGCATTTGATGGTATAATAGCCCCAAACAGAGGGTTGAATATTGTATATCTGTCAACCGATATTGTATTTTCGAGCAAAACGCACAGAGGTTTTAG
Source organism: Clostridia bacterium (assembly GCA_017629275.1). Classification (GTDB taxonomy): domain Bacteria; phylum Bacillota; class Clostridia; order Oscillospirales; family Acutalibacteraceae; genus UMGS172. The sequence goes on along the minus strand of JAGBXM010000065.1, from coordinate 9,307 downwards.
TATATGAAGAATTTTTTTGATTGCATATTTGATGGGTTTTCCGCGGCCCACAAATTGGATGAGAAACCGGTCGAAGGATATTTCAAGATGCACGCCCACGACCGACTTGAGGTATTGTATTTTATTTCGGGTTACTGTCATTATCTGGTCGAAGGCAGTGAATATATTTTAAAACCCGGCGACGTTATGATAATGCGTTCGTCCGAGACACATAATCTTAAGGTTATGGGGGATATACAGTATGAAAGAACGGTCATTCATTTCTTCCCGAATCTTTATAAGCAGTATGATCCCGAAGGGATTTTGATGAAACCGTTTTTTGAGCGTCCGTTGGGTAAGCTTAACCGATATACTGAGGATGATTTTGACAGTAAATTATATAAGCAGTGCTTTGAGTCTTTAAGTGCTGATTCACCGTTGGGGTTGGAGATGGAGATACATTCAAAGCTGTTCACATTGCTGTGTGAGATTTACAAGGCTTACAACAAGCGCAAGGACAGATTGAATGACATCACCGAAAATACCGACGTTGCGAATCAGCTTATTGAGTATGTGAATAAGAATCTGTATGAACCGTTGTCCTTGAACGCTTTGAGTGAAAGGTTTTTCTTGAGTCAGTCGCAGCTTAACCGTTTGTTCAGACGTGCGACGGGTACTTCGATTTGGGAGTATATTACCATTAAAAGGCTCATTGCCGCGAGAAACCGCATTCGTGTCGGTGAACACGCGGGTAAGGTCTGCAGTTCCTGCGGATTCAAGGATTATTCATCATTTTACAGAATGTATAAAACGCGGTTCGGTGTATCGCCCAAGCAGGATGATATGACGAGAGGACAAAAGAAATAATAAAAAGGTGCGGTATCAGTTCAGATACCGCACCTTTTTGCGAGGTTTTGAAATAGCAAAAGTCAAGTTATATTTTTGTTTTCATCAGTCCGTGTTTGTTGCAGAAAATATATAAATATCCACTGCCGCGAAGCCCGAATCTTGTCTCGGCGTTACCCTCGGGATAGAGCTTTACAAATTGAACGCGGTCGGATGTGAGATATGCAATAAACGAAATAAAATGACTTTTTGTCATATCGTGATTTACTGTGATGAATTGCTCATCTTCAACCTTTTCTACGGTGATTTCGTGTGCTTCGTCAAGGGATTCTGCTTCGAGCGGCGGCAGTTTGATACCGCAACAACAGATAATGATTATCGAATGCCGAGAAATTGATTTAATTTCTCGACAAAGCCGATAAAATCGGCTTTATGTTGCAAAAAAAACGTCTAAAAACGTTATTTTGCAACTTCGATATCATTGCAATGAATATGTTCAATTACCCTTGGTAATTGTTTGCGAATTCAAAGAATTCGCAGTCGAAATAAGGCTTTGCCTTATTTCGACATTAACATAGTCATTATGACTGCATCACCCATGGCACGAATCACATTTCCGCACACGGGACACACGTAAAATTTTGACCGCAAAACGTTGGAAGAAATGTTTTTATTTATAACTGTATCGCCCGACATAAGCTTCATAACCGAAACGCCGAGAACCTTGCTTAAAGGCTCGATCAGAGATATGTCGGGAAGATCTTTTCCTGTCTCCCATTTTGAAACAGCCTTACTGCTCACTCCGATCTTTTGGGCGAGATCGCTTTGTGTTAAGTTTTTATTTTCGCGCAACCGCTTGATAGCCGCACCTGTAATATAAGTATCCATATCAACGCTCCTTTGTTTTAAGTATAACGGATAACCCACAAAATCTCAACCTACGCTGCGTTGGATTTGAAATGCTGTCCCGGAATCGGATGGCATATTTGGATATTAGGATGCTTAAATATCAATGAAATGTCGATAAAAGAGAATAGAAGATAAGTGAAAATTGAATGGCACAAAATCAAAAATCCGCCGATTTTCATCAGCGGATTTCCGATTTTGGTCCGAGTGACAGGGATCGAACCTGCGGCCTGATGGTCCCAAACCACCCGCGCTCCCAGCTGCGCCACACCCGGATAGTATTCTTTTTTTATTGAAGTATTGTTATTTTACTTGATTCTTTTGGGTTTGTCAAGGTGGGAAAGGGAATTTATTTCTTGGTTTTTGAGAGGGAATAACAGAGCGTTTTCCGTCGGGAAGGCTAAGATTCTTCGCTAAGACCCTTCGGCGGGGTACGCCTCAGGGCGACACTGCGGTGTCGGCTCAGAATGACAGGCAATATTGTTTATTGGTTTAATTACGGGCGAACAAAAGTAAAGCCCCTACGACTTAAAAATATTTTTGCCAAGTGGTGGGACAGATACGTTGACATTGCAAGTATCGAAAAGGAGTTTATCAAAACCTGCGAAGCGGCACAAAAGGTTTGGGAGCAGAAGAATGCGACCGAGACAGAGCAAAGCGCGGATGGTGGGCAGTACAGTGTTGACAGAAAAGGTTCGAGAAGGTATAATAAACGTATAAAGTTACCCGCTGTGGTATACAACAGAATAAACTCTGTTAGAATGGAGCGGTATGCCCGATTGGACGATGCGGACATTCCGTTGGACGATAGTGTTACAATTGGAGCCCAAAAAGTCAACACGGCTACAACCTATTATTTCTACAATATCGACCGAGATAATTTTACTGTATACAAAAAGACTAAAACAGCACCGAAGAAAGGTAGTGAGGAATATGACATCAACAGGAGAATTGATAGATCAATTTCTCGACATTCTGATAACGAAGGTGGGAATAACCGACAAAACCTCACTGAGGACGCTGGTATCCTGTCCTCAGACAGACGAGGAGTATCAGTACGTGATAGACGAGCTGAACAAGATAAAGAATCCGAATCACATGGACGTGATAGCGATAATACAAGAACTCCCGGACGACGAGGAGGACGAATAAATATCAAAGACGATGCAGATTCTTCGGAGTCTGCTTTTTCTATGCCTGATAAGGGGCAGTATTATCTTCACGACAATACCGACGAGTTGTTGCAGATGTGTAAGGCCGTTTATGAATTGCTCGTTGGAGTGGGAAATTGTACTTGCATTGTTGGGCGGGGTGTGGTAATATTATTCTGCGTGAGTATGTTTCACGTTATATTTTATTTTTTGGGAGGAGATCTATTTTGGATCCGGACAGTTGGCCGCAGATAATTTTACTTATTATTCTTGTAGCCTTTTCGGCGTTCTTTTCAGCGTCGGAAACATCATTCACTTCACTTAACAAAATCAGGCTTAAAATGATGGTTGATGAAGGTAAACGCGGTGCTAAGCTTGCTTACTCGCTTACCGACAACTTCGACAAGATGCTTTCTACCGTTCTGATCGGTAACAACATCGTCAACATTGCCGCAACGTCGGTTGCTACCATTCTGTTTATCGGTCTGCTTAAAGATTCCAGTCTCGGTTCGACGGTTTCGACGGTGGTTATGACGGTGGCGGTTCTTATTTTCGGCGAGGTTACCCCCAAAAGCATTGCCAAGGAAAAGCCCGAGGCTTTTGCTATTTTTGCCGCACCGTTTCTGAAATTTTTGATGTTGGTGTTCACCCCGTTTGTTGCTTTCTTTGTCGTGTGGAAGAAGATGCTTAAAAAGCTTTTTCGTCTTGACAGCAACGATGCCATTACGGGTGATGAGCTTATCAACATCGTTCAGGAGGCCGAAGAGGGCGGCGGTCTCGACGAGGGCGAGAGCGATCTTATCAAGTCGGCCATTTCCTTCAGTGAATGCACTGCGGGTGACGTTCTGACACCGCGTGTTGACATTGTTGCGGTCGACAAGGCCGACAGTGTCGAGGAAATTATCAAAGCCTTTGACGAATCCGGTTTCTCACGTTTGCCCGTTTATGACGAGACGGTCGACAGTATTATCGGATTTATACACAACCGCGATTTCAACAAATACGTTGTTTCTGCGGGACAGACGGTCGAGTCCATTGTTAAGGACACCGTTTTTGTTGCAAAGCAGATGCCGGTCAGTGAACTGCTGAAGCTTTTGCAATCCAAAAAGACCCACATGGCCGTTATTGCGGACGAGTACGGCGGTACCATCGGTATTGTCACTATGGAGGATATTCTTGAAGAACTCGTCGGCGAGATATGGGACGAATATGATGAGGTTGTTGAGGAATTCGTAGCGCAGGAGGACGGCACCGTTACGGTGTTGTGTTCTGCTCAGCTTGAAAAGATGTTTGAGTATTTCGGACTTGATCTTGACGAGGAATCGGAGTCGGTTTCGGTCGGCGGATGGGTACTTGAACAGCTCGGTAAAATTGCCGAGGAAGGCGACGAGTTCAATTATGAGAATCTTTACATCAAGGTGACCAAGGTTGCCGAACGCCGTATTCTTGAAATTAACGTTGCAGTTGTTTCTCCCGAGGACGTCGAAGAAGACGAGCAGGAGAAGGATGCTTCGGTAAGGTGATACCTTAAAGTAACGATTATATAATTTGATTTTTGCGGCCGTTCACTTACGTGGACGGCCGTTTTTGGGAGCGTTGGTTTGAAAAAGTATTTTGTTGCCGATTTTGGCGCAAAACCTTCCGAGACCGAGTGTTGCGCCGATGCGCTTGAAGACATTTTCGAGGTCTTTCCCGACGGATGTGAGCTTGTTTGACCAAGGGGTTGAGGCTGTATGAAAACCTCTTTGAAAATTGCTCCCGCAAACCGTTCAGTGACGACGTGTGTATTGAAAACAACAAAACCAATCACGATGAGTTGCACGAAGTATATTTAAGGAACGTGAGCTTTGTATGAACGATATAAAGATTATTTTTGATTGCGACCGTTACGTTGTTTGCCGAAAGCCTAAAGGCATTACCTCGGAGGATGGGAAAGTCCCGGGTGTGCCGAGTGCATTGAGCAGTAACGGGGTCAAGCCTTTGGTGGTGCATCGGCTTGACCGTGAGGTCGACGGGGTTATGGTTCTGGCTAAAACAAGTAAGACGGCGGCGGTTCTTTCAAAGCAGATAACCGAGCGTGAGTTTCAGAAAGAATATCTTGCCGTTGTATCGGGTGACGTCGGTGACGGCGGTACTTTGGAGGACCTTTTGTTTTACGACCGTTCAAAAAATAAAACCTTCACCGTAAAACGCGAGAGGACAGGGGTCAAAAAGGCTTCACTTGAATTCGATAGGCTTGAAACGGTTGAATTTGAAAACGTGCAGTTGTCTTTGGTGAAGATACGGCTTCATACCGGCAGAACGCACCAGATAAGGGTGCAGTTTGCATCGCGAAAGCATCCTGTTTTGGGTGACGGGCGGTATGGCTCAGACGTTAAATGTCCCGTGGCCTTGTTTTCACACAAAATAAGTTTTTGTGATTCCGGTCAGACGGTAGATTTCAAGGCTTTACCCGACAGTTGTTTCCCGTGGAATTTGTTTGAAGGTTTAAAAATTCTTTAAGTCTTTTTTATTGACAATTATTTTGTATGTGGTAAAATAGTTAACGTGTTAATAAACAACGCGTTAACTATTTTTATTTTGGAGGGAATACACATTGTCTGACAAGCAGGAAAATGCTTTAAAACTGTTGGTCGAAATGTCGAAACGTACCGACCGAATGCATCGCAGATTGTTTGAAAATCACGCGGTCGATACCTTTGGTATTCATAGAAGTCAGCATATGACCCTGATGTATATTTCGCGTCACGAAAATGCTTCGCAGAAGCAGATAGCGGATGAGTTTAAGATCAGTGCCGCCGCCGTTGCGGTGACTCTGAAAAAGTTAGAGGCAGGCGGATTTATCGTGAGGGGTATCGCCAAGCATGACAACCGTCAGAACTTCATAAACATAACCGAAAAGGGTAAAAGGGTGGTCCGGGAGACCCGAAGGCTTTTCACGGCCATTGATTATGCTATGTTTGACGGGATGAGCGATGAAGAACTTGAATTTTTGATGGTGTGCAGTGAAAAGATGTATCAGAATCTTGTCCGAGCAGGTGAGATGACTGCCGAGCAGTTAAAGGAGAAATTCGATGAAACAGTGGTTTAAGTATATAAAACCGTATCTTAAATATTTTATTACGGGCCCTGTCTGTATGATCATCGAGGTTATCGGTGAAATGCTGATGCCGTATATGTTGGCGGTGGTCATAAACGCAGGTAAAGAAGGTACTCTGACGGTCGGTGAAAGTATTCTCGCGGCGGTTATAATGATAGGCATTGCCGTAATTATGATGATCGGCGGTGTTGGCGGCGCATATTTCGGCGCTAAAGCCTCGGTCAACTTTGCGGCAGACCTTCGCGCCGACGTTTATAAAAAGGTACAGGAGTTTTCATTCCGCAACATTGATAAATTCTCGACGGGTTCGCTTGTGACCCGTCTTACCAACGACGTTACACAGTTGCAGAACTTTGTTAATATGTTGCTCAGAATGGCTTTGCGTTCACCCGGTATGATGATCGGCGGTATTATTATGGCGGTTGCTTTGCGGCCGAGTCTTTCGGTCGTTCTGGCGGTGACGGTGCCTTTGATGATGCTGTCCATTTTCGGACTTATTTTTATAGGATTTAAACGTTTTACCAGAATGCAGGTCAAGATCGACAGATTGAATTCGACGGTGCAGGAAAGCGTTACCAATATCCGTGTCGTCAAGTCGTTTGTAAGGGAAGACTACGAGAACGATAAGTTTCAGACGGCCAACCGCGATCTGAAGGCTTCGGGTATGTCGGCTATGAAGACCATGATCTTTATGGGACCTGTTTCGACCATATTTATGAACATTACCACGCTTTTGGTTTTGTGGTTAGGCTCGGACGCGGTTGTGAAAAGCTCGATGAACGTCGGTGATCTGTCGGCCTTTCTGACCTATGTTTCGCAGATATTGATGTCGATAATGATGATCACTATGTTGCTTATGACCTCGGCGCGTGCTTTGGCTTCGGCCAAGCGTATCAAAGAGGTTTTAAATGAGGAGATCGATATTGTTGACGGGGACAACGCAAATTCCGAACTTAAGGTGAAAAACGGTAAGATCGAATTTAAAAACGTTACGTTCCGTTATTATAAAAACAGCGAGGAAGCGGTTCTCAATAATATAGACCTTACCGTTGAAGCGGGGGCGACGGTCGGTATTATCGGTTCGACGGGTTGCGGAAAAACTACGCTTGTTTCGATGATACCGAGGCTTTACGACGTTGACGAGGGTGAGGTATTGGTCGACGGAGTTAACGTTCGCGACTACTCGCTTTATAACCTGCGCGAGGGCGTCAGTATGGTATTGCAGAAGAATGTTTTGTTCAGCGGTACCATAAAAGAAAATTTGCGTTGGGGTGATGAAAACGCCACCGACGAGCAGATGATCGCCGCCGCCAAAAGTGCCGAGGCCGATAAGTTTGTCACTTCGTTTACCAAAGGGTATGACAGTGATCTCGGTCAGGGCGGATCCAACGTTTCGGGCGGACAGAAGCAGAGACTTTGTATTGCCCGTGCGCTTTTGAAAAAGCCTAAGATACTTATTCTTGACGACTCGACCAGTGCGGTCGATACCGCCACCGAGGCAGGGATCAGAAAGGCTTTGCGTGAGGAGATTCCCGATGCCACCAAGATTATCATTGCTCAGAGAATATCATCGGTTATTGATGCCGACAAGATAATCGTTATGGATGACGGATGTATTACGGGTGTCGGTACCCACGAAGAATTGTTGAAGAACAACACCGAATATCAGGAAATCTATTACTCGCAGGTGGAAAAGGAGGGCGAAAACAATGGCTAAACGTACATTGGAGGACCTCCAAAGACAGTATAACAAAAAGGCCGATGAAGGCCGTAAGGGAATGCTGATGGGCCCCGGACGCGGCGGCCCCGGTATGAGGGCTCACGGAAAGCCTAAAAATACAGGTACCGTTATCAAGCGCTTGTGGGGATACGTTTCAAAATATAAATTGAGGCTTGTTGCCGTTGTTTTCTGTATGCTTATAAGCACCTTTACTTCGCTTATCGGAGCTTATATGCTGTCGCCCATAATCAACCGAATTACCATTGCGGTTTTGGGGGATGCGGCCGATATTAAGTTTACGGCTATCGGTAGGATAGTCCACAATGTTATATTGAAGGCCGAAAAGCTTCCGATATTTGAAAGAATCGTAGCTTTGGGCGATTATGCAGAGGTTATGGTCTATGTCCTTGCGGCGATATGTATTATGTTTATCGTCTATTTGCTCGGTATTCTTGCTACCTATCTGCAGTCGAGAATAATGCTGAGCGTTTCACAGAATGCGACCGAAAAGATACGCAATGAGCTGTTTGAAAAGCTGATGCGGTTGCCGACGAGATACTTTGACTCGACTCCGACGGGTGAGACTATGAGCCGTTTCACCAACGACGTTGACAACATCGACATTATGCTCAACAACTCGTTGACCTCGCTTGTGTCGGGTGTTGTATCGCTGATCGGTACGCTTGTGTTTATGATAACCACCAACATTTGGCTGACCTTGATCACCGTTGTGTTTGTGCCGATATTTGTCAAGGGCGGTGCCGCCATCGGTAAACGCTCGAGAAAGCACTATTCAAGTCAGCAGGCGGCTTTGGGCGCTGTCAACGGTTATATTGAGGAAACCGTTACGGGTCAGAAGGTCGTTAAGGTGTTTAATCACGAGGAGACCTGTGTTGATGAATTCCTGTTGCTCAATGATGATATGCGTGACAAACAGTTCAAGGCACAGTTTTTCGGCGGTATTATGGGTCCCGTTATGCACAACACGAGTATGATAAGCTATGCCGTGACCATCGGTGTCGGCGGTATACTGATGTGTCTTACGGGCTTTGGCCCCGGTGACCTTACGGTGTTTGCCAACTATTCGAGGCAGTTTTCAATGCCTATCAACCAGCTTTCGATGCAGGTAAATACCATATTTGCCGCTTTGGCGGGTGCGGAACGCGTTTTTGCCATAATCGACGGTCAACCTGAAACGCCCGACGCTGAGAATGCCAAGGACGGCGATATAATAAAGGGACACGTTGAGGTTAAAAACGTGACCTTCGGTTATAATCCCGATAAGGTTATTCTGAAAAATATTTCGCTTTATGCCAAGCCCGGTCAGAAGATCGCTTTTGTCGGTTCGACGGGAGCAGGTAAGACTACAATTACCAATCTTCTTAACCGCTTCTATGACGTAGGAGAGGGAAGTATCTCTATTGACGGTGTGGATATTAAGGATTATAGGCGTGACGAACTGCGTCGAAATATAGCAATGGTTTTGCAGGATACCCATTTGTTCAGCGGTACGGTTATGGAAAACATCCGTTACGGACGGCTTGATGCTACCGATGAGGAGGTAATCGCTGCTGCTAAAACCGCCAGTGCTCACAGTTTTATAAT
>JAGBXM010000064.1 GCA_017629275.1 Clostridia bacterium | reverse complement strand
TTTATTGCGTTAAAGTCTTGACAAATTTTAAAAAAGAGGTATACTTGAATATTATATTATTTATAAATACCTTTTGGAGGGTCATTATGCTTAATAAAGATAAGAATATGGACACCGTTGTGGCTTTGGCCAAGGGCCGCGGATTTGTTTACGCAGGCAGTGAAATCTACGGCGGTCTTTCCAACAGCTGGGACTACGGTCCTTTGGGTGTCGAACTTAAAAACAACGTCAAGAAGGCTTGGTTCAAGAAGTTCGTGCAGGAGTCTCCTTATAACGTAGGTCTTGATTCGGCCATCATTATGAACCCCGAGACATGGGTGACCTCTGGTCACGTCGGCGGCTTCTCCGACCCTTTGATGGACTGTAAGGATTGCCACGCACGTCACAGAGCAGACAAGCTTATTGAGGACGTCGGTGGCAAGGCAGAGGGTATGACCTTTGAGCAGATGTCGGAGTATATCAAGGAAAACGGTATTGCTTGTCCCGATTGCGGAAGCAAGAACTTTACCGATATCAGAAAGTTCAACCTTATGTTCAAGACCTTCATCGGTGTTACCGAGGATGCCAAGAACGAGGTATACCTGCGTCCCGAAACCGCACAGGGCATTTTCGTAAACTTTGCCAACATTCAGCGTACCACCCGTAAGAAGCTGCCCTTCGGCGTTTGCCAGATCGGTAAATCCTTCCGTAACGAGATCACTCCCGGTAACTTCATTTTCCGTACCCGTGAGTTTGAGCAGATGGAGTGTGAATTCTTCTGCAAACCCGACACCGACCTTGAATGGTTCTATTATTGGAAGGACTACTGCAAGAATTGGCTTTTGAGCCTTGGTATCAAGGAAGAAAACATCCGTATGCGTGACCACGAAAAGGAAGAACTTTCTTTCTATTCGAAGGCTACCACCGATATCGAGTTTATGTTCCCGTTCGGTTGGGGTGAACTCTGGGGCATTGCCGACCGTACCAACTATGACCTCGGACGTCATCAGGAGGCCAGCGGTAAATCTCTTGAGTATTTCGATCCCGAGACCAATGAAAAATACATTCCTTACGTTGTTGAGCCGTCCTTGGGTTGTGACCGCGTATTACTTGCATTCCTTTGCGAGGCCTATGACGAAGAGGTTGTCGATGCCGAGAAGAACGACGTTCGTGTAGTTCTTCGTTTGCATCCTGCTCTGGCTCCTTTCAAGGCCGCAGTTCTGCCGCTTTCCAAGAAGCTTTCCGACAAGGCAGGCGAGGTCTATCAGAAACTCGCCAAAGAGTTTATGGTTGACTTCGACGATGCAGGTTCTATCGGTAAGCGTTATCGCCGCCAGGATGAGATTGGTACTCCGTACTGTATCACCTATGACTTTGAGAGTGAGACCGACGGTTGTGTTACCATCCGTGAGCGTGATTCTATGGAGCAGATTCGTGTTCCCGTTGAGTCGCTCAATGAGTTTATCCGTTCCAAGCTTGACTTCTGATTTTTGTAATGTATTTTCCTTCTGTTGTTTCAAGTTTAACAGCAGAAGGAATTTTTATTTATTAAATTGTTGAAAACTGTCGAAGTGTGTGGTAAAATCAGTTAATGTGAGAAGAGTCGCATTAAAAGATAATAAAGGGGTGTGGACTTATGTCGCAATTTAAAAGACGTTCGAGGTCAGGTTTTGTTATGAGCCGCGTTTTGTTGGCGGTTATGTCGGTGGCCATTTCGTTGGCCGTGCTGTTGACCTCGATACTTGTAATTGAAAACTTCTTTGTCGGCGACACGCCTTCAACGGGTAATTCATCTGCAACGAGCAACGTTTCGAGTGTGGTTTCGTTGCCCACAGAAGATCCGCCTGTGACTCGTGTTGCGACCGCTACCGTGGCGGTGACGGGTGACCTGTTGATGCACGAGCCGATAATTACCAACGCGAAGTTTACCGAAGGCTATAATTTTGATTCGATTTATACCTATCTTAAAGAATATGCGTCCAAGGCCGACTATGCCGTTGCCAATTTAGAGACAACGCTTCGCGGCACCGAGGACGGTTACAGTTACAGCGGTTATCCGCAGTTTAACTGCCCCGATGAGATAATTGATGCCACCAAGGATGCCGGTTTTGATATGCTGCTTACGGCTAACAACCACTCGTATGATACAAGGCTCAAAGGTATGCTTCGTACACTTGAGGTCGTTGATGAAAAGGGTGTTGACCGACTCGGTATCGTCAAGGATGAGACCGAGAAGAAGTACCGCGTGGTCGACGTTAACGGCGTTAAGATCGGTATGCTTTGTTACACGTATGAGACCGACAACGATGAGGGCGACGTCGCGTTGAACGGTATTCCTTTGAGTGACGAGGCTAAGGAGTTAGTCAATGCCTTCAGCTACGGTGAACTTGACGCATTTTATGCCAAGGCAGAAGAACAGATTGCCGCAATGAAGCAGGAGGGTGCCGAGTGTACCGTACTTTATATTCATTGGGGCGAGGAATATCAGACCACCGAAAACAAAAATCAGAATACAATAGCACAGAAAATGTGCGATTTGGGATTTGACGTTATCGTGGGTGGACATCCTCACGTTGTTCAGCCTGTCGAGTTGTTGACGAGTTCGGTTGATGATGCTCACAAGACGGTCTGCATTTACTCGGTCGGTAATGCCGTTTCCAACCAGCGCAGAGAGAGAATGAACCTTAAAACGGGTCATACCGAGGACGGTGTTTTGTTCTCGGTCACCTTTGCAAAGTACAGCGACGGTACGGTTCGTCTTGAAGGTTGTGACCTTTTGCCGACCTGGGTCAATATGTTTAATTCTAAAGCATTGGGCGGTAAAAAGGTTTATCAGATAATTCCGCTTGATACAGCTAAAGAAGATTGGTTTGCAGCCTTTGACCTCAGAGAAACGAGCGAAAGCAATGCCCGAGCATCTTATGAAAGAACGCAGAAGATCGTAGGCGAGGGAATGACCGCCGTTACCGAATATCTGAACAATTTACCTGAAATTGAAGAATGATAAAAACCGCAAAGTTCAAACGAACTTTGCGGTTTTTTGTATAAATTCACTTTGTCGGCAGAAAATAGAAGCAAACAGTGAAAAGGAGATTTTTTATGAAAACAGTTAATTCATTTTTTAGTCTGTTGCTTGTGCTTTTATTGATGCTGACCGTTACGGCTTGCGGCAAAAAGAGTGACGGCAAGGATATGATCTCGACCGATTCCAATTCGTCGGCGGTGACCTTGAAGGATGGTGAGTATGATGCCTCGGCTGCCGATTATGACGACGACGGTTACCGTGCCGAAGTCAAGGTGGTCATCAAGGACGGTGCGGTCTATTCGGTCGACTGCGACGAGGTACACAAGGACGGCGGCAGTAAGAAGTCACATTCCGAAAGCGGCAAGTACAATATGAAGCAGGGCGGTGCTCAACACGAATGGCACGAAGAAATTGCGCTTTTTGAAAAGTATGTTGCCGAAAAAGGCATTGATGCCGTGACCGTCAAGGACAACGGTAAGACCGATGCCGTTGCAGGTTGTACCATCACGATTGACAAGTATGTGCAGTTGATCAAGAAGGCCATCGGAAAGGCTAAAGAATAAGAAAAATCAAGCGGTCAGCGTTGCTTTGAAAGGCACAACGCTGACCGCTTTGTTTTTTGTTCTTATTTCAAATTTAAAACAGTTTCACCGTTTTTTGTGTCATACTTTATACCGTCGGTGGTGATAAGTTGGTTGTCGGAGGTTATCATAATCAGTTCGGCGTTATACTCTTTGGCCAAAGCGGTGGCTTTTTCGGGTCCTAATATAAGGCAGGCGGTCGACAGTCCGTCGGCAAGGCTTGAGGAGTCGGCTATGACGGTTACGGCATACAGACCGCTGTCGGAAGGATGGCCCGTTTTGGGGTCAATGATATGGTGGTAGAGTTGGCCGTCGTGTCTGAAATAGCGCTGGTAAACACCCGAGGTGACGGCGGTCTTGTTTTTCAACATTAAAACGGCCGAATGTTCGTCCTGCTTGCCGAAAGGCTTTTGTATGCCGACCGAGAAAGGCTCACCCTTTTTGTCACCTAAAAGATACAGGTTACCGCCTAAGTTTATGATGGCCGACGTGACCTTCTTTTGCTTTAAATTTTCGACCACTTTGTCGGTGATATAGCCCTTGGCGATACCGCCGAGGTCGAGTTTTACACCGTTTTTGGCGGTGACGGTGTCGCCGTTTATGTGAATGCTTTTGTAACCGACCGATTTTAAACCCTCGGTAATAAGATTTTGTTCGGGCGGGGCGGTGCTTTTAGTGACGTTCCAAAGTTCGACCAGCGGCAGTACGGTCGGGTCAAACGCACCGTCCGACTTTTCGGCAATATCCAATGCGATCTTCAAAAGCTCGGCCGTTTCAGGGTCGACCGTAACGGGGGCGCCGTTGGAATTATTGATCCTCGCAATATCGCTTGTTTCGATAGTCCGACTGAAAAGGTTTTCATATTGTTTGCAAAGCGTCATTGCACTGTCCAACGCATCGGCCTCGCCGTCGTAGACCGTTACGGTTATGACGGTGTCCATCATAAATTCGGTGGAGGACAGGGGGTATACGTTTTTTTCGCACGAACAGAAAAGAGGAAGTGCAAGAAACACAGCCAACAGTAAACATAAGTGTTTTTTCATAGGTACCTCGCTTTTGGTACATAGTATTGGTTCAGTTCTTGAAATCTAATCAGATTTATTTCATTATACACTCCTGTTCTGAGTTTAACAAGAGGAACTTGCTAAAGTGGTGGTAAGTGTGGTATAATAAATTAAATTGTTTTTGGGATAGGGGTGATTGCCGTGATCAAAAAGGGCGACGTCATACTGTCGGCGGTTTGTGTTATTCTGGCCGTCCTTGTTTTTGTGTTTTTTACTTTGTCAAAGTCGGACGGGGATAGGGTCATTATTTCGGTCGACGGCAAGACCTTTGGAGAATACAGTCTTTCTAAGGACCGTGAAATTCCGGTCGAAAGCCAACGCGGTCAAAATACCGTTGTTATTAAGAACAATAAGGTCACGGTGACGGCGGCCGACTGTCCCGACAAATACTGTGTGTCGCACGTCGGCATTGACGAGACGGGCGAGACCATAGTCTGTCTGCCGCACCGTTTGACGGTTGAAATAAAGAGGTGACGGCGATATGAAAAAAACTGCCTTTTACGGAAGTATATTGGCATTTGCCGTGATTATGGGATACGTGGAATTTTTGATTCCGTTTAATATCGGTGTTCCCGGCATAAAGCTGGGACTTGCCAATATAGTTCCGTTGTTCTTGCTTTATAAAAAAGGCTTCAAAGAGGCAATTATTGTCAATACAGGCAGAATTTTATTGTGCGGAATTTTGTTTGGCAACGTGATGAGTATTATGTATTCTCTGAGCGGCGGAACGTTGGCCTTGATCGTTATGTATCTTTTAAAAAAGTTGCCCGTTTTTTCAACGGTTGGCGTCAGCGTCGGCGGTGCGGTGGCACACAATTTGGGTCAACTGCTGGCGGCACTTTGGGTCATTGGTTTGACGGCGGCGGTCTATTATCTGCCCGTACTGACCGTCGTTGCCGTTGTGACGGGATTTTTGGTTGGCATTGCGGCGACTTTGCTTATTCGTCGCATTCGGTTGAAGGATTGACTTTTGCTGAAGTATTTTATATAATATTTCTGTTGTTTAAATTTTAATTCGGGGAGGTTTTTGTTTTGGAAAACCTTAAATTGAGATTACAGACGATACTTTATTATAACGAGGTTGAAAATCTCGAAAAGTCTTTGGCAAGTGTTGCCAAGGCGGTGGCCGTCTCGCGCGAGAAAGATGGGGTCATAACCCACGTTGACGTGTGTTACGGTGACGCATCGGCCGAGCCTATTTTGACCGAAGATAAGGTGGCCGAACTTAACTCGAAATACGGTGAATACATTACGTTGGAGTATATGTTCTTCGGGTTTAACTCGGGCACGTCAAAGGGTCAGAACGTTATGTTTGAGTCCTGCAAGGCCGATTATTTATTGGCAATGAATCCGGATGTTATTCTGTGTCCCGAATTCTTTTTGGAAATGATGAAGCCGTATTTGGAGCGCGACGACGTCGGTATGGTCGAGGCCAAGCAGTGTCCTTTGGAGCATCCGAAAATCTTTGACCCAAAAACGGGTGAAGAACCGTGGGGTGCGATGGCCTGTGTTATTATTCCTTGCAAGGTTTTTGCACAGTTGGGCGGACTTGATGAAAAGAACTTCTTCCTTTACTGTGACGACGTTGACTTTTCGTTCCGTTTAAGGCTTAACGGCTATAAGGTTATTTATCAACCGAGAGCGTTTGTTTATCACGCCAAGCGTGTCGATTCCAAAGGCGGTGTTGAACCGACCTCGGCAGAGCTTTATTATTCGGCCGAAGCCGCCCTGCTTATGGCTTATAAATATTCGGATGACCGCCGACTCAAAAGGTTTCTCGAGCTTTTTGAAAAGGGCAGTGAACAGCAACGTAAGGCGGCTGACGAATTTTACCGCCGCAAGGAAAACGGCTTGTTGACCGAAAGGCTTGACAAGGATCATAAGATTGCTTCGTTTACCGAATGGGGATATTCCGAAAACCGTTATTGATATTTTGAAGGAGGGTGCAAAATGAGTACACCCGTTGATAATACCGCCAAAGCTTTGGTGAGAGAATATTTTGAAAGTGTTAAGCAAACCGTCGGAGAGGCTGCATTGCAGGACTTTTTGAACGGCAATATTACATACAGTGAAGATGCACCGTTTTTATCGGTCATAATGAGAACGAGGGGCAACCGTCCCGAGGCATTGGCCGAGGTGCTTTTGTGTATGTCGGGTCAGTCGGATCTGAGCTTTGAAGTTCTGATAATGGGACATAATCTTGACGATGACGGACGTAACAACGTAAATTCTATTATTGCTTCGTTGCCCGATTATATGGACGGTAAGGTCCGACTCGTCGAGGTAGTGGGCGGCAACCGTACCACACCTTTGAACGAGGGCTTCAAGGCGGCCAAGGGAAGATATATTTCCATTCTTGACGACGATGACCTTGTGTTTGACAACTGGGTCGAGTCGTTCCATTTGCTGGAAAGCGAAAATGCGGGTAAGATATTCCACAGTTACTGTGTTTCGCAGGATTGGCAGGTTATGAAAAACGAGCGCGGTGAGAATATACTGACCTCGGTGTCGCCCTTCAGGCCGATATACTGTTCACCGTTTGAGATGATTGAACAATTATCGGTCAACCGTTGCCCGACCTTCAGTCTGGCATTTCCGTCGTATGTGTTTAACGTTTTGGGTGTGCATTTTGATGAAACACTCAACACGACCGAGGATTGGGATTTCCTTATGCGTTGTGCGTTTATCTGCGGTGTCAGTGACGTTCCCAACGTCACGGGTATCTACCGTATGTGGATAAATGCCGAAAGCTCGGCGACTTTGCATTCTAAAAAAGAGTGGAAGCGCAACCACAAATATATCCAGGATAAGTTCAAGCAGTCGCCTGTGCTGATCCCGAAGGAGGAGATCGGCAATGTGATATTTAATGCTGATGCCGCTTCTAGGGATACCTCGAGAATACGTGAAAATATGGTACTTGCCGACGACGGTTCAGGCTTCGGAACCTATAAGCCGTTCAAGCTGGAGTTTGAGTGTAATTCGGGTGTATGGTCGGTTCGCTGTACCGATATTGACGCGGTCAATAATATCAAGGCCTTAAGGCTTGATCCGATAGCCTCGGGAACGGTCACTCTGACCGATTTTAAGGCAAGACTTGTTGACAAAGACGGAAACGGGGTCGGCTATAAAATCCACAAACCGCGTACCAACGGCGTATTTCTTAAAAACAGAATCGTGTTTATGGGCGATGACCCGCAGGTCAGAATCGATCTTGAAAGGTCTTGCGATCTGTCACGGGCGGAGTTTTCGTTTGAGATACATTATGATGTGCCCGAAGGATTTTTCCGTTTTGGGGTTATCAAGTATCTCGGCAAGCGCTGGTTATTGAGCGTTTATCGCAGGTTCAGAACATTGATGTGGAAGGTTACACATCTGGGCAAATAAGCATATAATTAAACAGGTCGGAATTGTGCCTTGAGAGGCAATTCCGACCTGTTTTTGTTATTTTTAAATTATTACCCCTCCGCCAAGGACGGTATCACCGTCATATAGAACGAGGGATTGGCCGCACGTGGCGGCACGTTGCGGTTGGTCGAACTCGACCGTGACCGAATCACCGTCCACCGTGACGGTGGCAGGTTGCTCCGAATGGCGGTAGCGGATACGTGCGTTACAACGAAGTGTTGCGGGCGGCGTGTCGAAGGCTATCCAATTAAAACGGTTGGCTTTGAGAGTGGCGGAATATAGTTCGGCATCCTCGCAAAGGGTGACAGTGTTGTCAATAATGTTTTTACCGCCGACGTACATCGGTTTGCCGAGCGCAATCCCCAAACCCTTGCGTTGACCCGTTGTGTAACGGATGATA
>JAGBXM010000063.1 GCA_017629275.1 Clostridia bacterium | reverse complement strand
ACGCTGCCGCCGTCACAAAGAACGTCAACACCTGCGAGATATCCGTTACGCTCATCGGCCACCGTTGCAATGGCATAGCCGAGCTCTTCGGGCAGTCCCATACGTTTTTCGGCGGCGGTTTTAAGCAACATTGCGCCTTCTTCTGCCTCAAGGTTGCCCATATCGGTTGAAACAAGACCGGGGCTCAGAGACACCACGCGGATGTTCTTTTCACCGTACTCAAAAGCGCATTTTGCGGCATACCAGATAACGAATTTTTTGGAAAGGCCGTAAGCCAATCCCGATGATTTATAATCGTCTTTTATCATCTTGCTCATTTTAAGTGATTTTTTCAAGAACAGTTCTTCGTTTACTTCAGCTAAAGCGAAGGTCTTTTTATTGGCGAGGAAATCGGGCAGGATATATGCCGAGTTAGAGGAAATATCGACAATTACACCGCCGTCGTTCATACGCTTTGAGAATTCTTGGTTAACGTAAACGGTGCCTAATGCGTTGACGCGCATAAGCTGTTCAGGCTTGGCCATAGCGGGGGAAAGACCTGCCGAATGAATAACGTTTTTGATAACACCGAGACTTGCGGCATACTCTGCCAATGCGATAACCTCTTCACGTTTTGAGGTGTCGCAGGTTTTGGCGTATGCTTCGTAGCCGAGTGCCTCGAGTTCTTTTACGGCATTCTCCAGCTTTGACATTGTGCGTCCTGTTACGAGAATGATCTTTTCTTTGGGCATATTTTTAGCGGCGGCAAGGCCCATTCCGCTTCCGCCACCCGTGATTACACAAACAGTTTTCATTTTTTCGCTCCCAAAATTTTAAATTTTCCTGCGTATTGTATCACAAACGTTCTGAAATGTAAACAGTTAATTGATAAAAATTTAACAAAATTCCGAGGCAACTTTTTGTTCGCCTCGGATTTGCTGAATATCAAGAGAGTTCAAGAGAAATTTTAATAACTGTTTCAAGTCCCGTTTTGATGGACTCTTTATTGATCCACTCTTCGCGCGTGTGAATGTTTTCGTGAATATCGGTGCCGATGCAAAGCCCTGCGACGCCTAAAGACAGTGGAATATTGCAGTCGGTCGAACCGCTGTGAAATAACACTTTTTTGCCGGTGACATTTTCGATAACGGGGACGACCTTAGCCTTTAAATTTTCGACTTTTTGTGGGTCGATATCTCCGCAGGGACGGTCACCGACCAGCGTGAAGGTGACGTCGGTTTTTGCTTTAGCCTCGTTGAAGATTCTTTCAAATTCGCGCCGCATAAACTCAAGACATTCCTTATCGGTGGAACGGTATTCGCAAAGCATCTTGGCTGATTGGGCAATGGTGTTGACCGACGTTCCTCCCTCGACGGTACCGACGTTGTAGGTGGTTTTGGTATTTTCTTTGTTTGGCACCTCGATTTTATATATTTCGTTGACGATATTGCTCAATATCGCAATAGCGTTACGGTTGCCGAATTTTATGTAAGAGTGTCCGCCCTCGGTCGTGACACACACTTCGTAGCGGTGGGAGCCCACGGCGCGATCGACAACTATGTTAAGTGTACTGTCAAGCGTAATGAAGGCCGCGATTCGGTCTTGATAATCTTTGAAAAGTTTGCGCGTTCCTTTAAGGTTGCCGAGACCCTCCTCGCAGGAATTGAGTGCGAACATAATGCCTTTTTCGGGAACGATTTTGTTTTCAGTAAAATATTTTGCCGTGAGTAACAGTATAACGACACTTGCGGTATCGTCGGCAACACCGGGGCAAAAAATCTTTTCGCCGTCGTCGCTATATGGCATAGGCTCACGGTCGGGGAAAACGGTATCGGTGTGGGCGGCAAAAATAGTGATTTCAGAGGAACCGTCGCAGTTTATCGGGAAAACGACGTTGAGCGCCTCGTCGATATAAACACCCTTTGCACCGTTTTCTTCAAGCCACTTTTTGCAATATGCGGCGCGCTCGTGCTCAAAATGTGAGGGAGCAGGGATACCGCAAAGCTCCTTTAAAGTGCTGTATAAAAGACCGCTGTTGTTGGCGATGTAATCTTTGATTTTCCCGTTCATAAAACCACATCTTTCTGTGTTATGCTTTACCGTATCAATTATATAACAACCAACCGAAAAAGTAAAGTCAAGTTTTTTCGGGACGTCGAAGGCGCCGTCCCCTACGAAACGTGATAAGGATATATATATGAAAGCAACAGGTATAGTTAGAAGAATTGAGGAATGCGTTATAATAGGGCAAACCGCCTAAAACCCGCATAAACACTAGGGTTTTCGCTGGTTTGCCCCACCCGACGCATTGGTGTCAAAAACGGGTTTTGGGGCGGTTTTAGAAAGGATCAGAATATCATTCTAGATATGCGTCAGAAATACATACTCTGTTGCAGCCAAAATTAAATATTCAAACTGTCACAAATAAAGCCGGATGAGCGCTGTAGGTTCATCCGGCTTTGTGTTTATAAAATCGAATTTACGGAGCGTGGTTTTGTGAAATCATCAAAACACGTAGAAATTTGAAAGAATTTATGATATAATGTAATTTACGAAATTATACTCACGCATAAATGGGTTGGAAAGAAGGTGGTCAGGTGATTAAAATTGCAATATGCGACGACGAGAAAAAATACTTGGATATGTCCGTAGCTTTTCTCTCGGAATATGCCGCTTTGCGGAATGTTCGCTTTTCGGCAGAGCAGTTTGAGATTCCCTCTGACTTTTTAGATATGCTTGATAAAGGCGAGCATTACGACATATACCTCTTGGATGTTTATATGCCCGGCGTAACGGGTGTGAGCGTTGCGACTGAGCTTCGACAGAGAAACGATGAAAGTCCCATAATCTTTCTGACCTCCTCCCGCGATCATGCAGTAGAAGCGTTTGGAGTGGGTGCTACTCATTATCTGTTGAAGCCTTACACCAAGGATGATTTTTTTGCGGCGATGGATAAGGCAATGCGCAGCATAGGGCAAGATAAGCCGAAAACCGTGCTGATGAAAACGGCAAACGGATATTATAATATCCCTGTTGGTAATATCATTTATTGTGAGTCTGCCAACCACAACCAAACAATCTGCTTTGCAGAGGGAGAGCCTGCGTCGGTGCGCATCTCCCAGGCAGAGCTTTGGGAGAAATTATCTCCCTTCGGGCAGTTCTTCCTTTGTGGAAAGACCTTTATTATCAATTTGGAACAGATTGAAAAAATACTTTCCGATACGGTGGAAATGACAACCGGCAAATGTCTTGCCGTTCCGAGAAGAATTTTGCCCGCATT
>JAGBXM010000062.1 GCA_017629275.1 Clostridia bacterium | reverse complement strand
TTTTCTGCAAAAGATACGAACACAGCACCGAAGCCGAGCATCCGCACCCCGAACCGCCCGAATGCACGTCCTGACGGAATCGGTCAAAGATCATTTTTCCGCAGTCCTTGTGGTTTTCGAGCTCAATTCCCTGCTCGGATAAAAGCTTCAACAAAAGCTCCGATCCCGTAAACCCAAGATCACCCGTAACGATAAGGTCATAGTCACAAGGCGCCGTTGCTGTATCCTGCAAAAATGAAACAATGGTATCGGCCGCCGCAGGGGCCATGGCGGCACCCATATTGTTCATATCGGTCACGTTAAGGTCAACGATTTTGCCGACCGTAAACCTTTCTACTGAAACGTTGTCAAGAGTAGGACTGTTTTGAAGCACAACGGCGCCCGAGCCCGTCACCGTCCACTGTGCGGTGGGCGGTCGCTGACCGCCGTATTCAAGCGGAAAACGAAACTGCCGCTCACTGCTGCAAAAGTGCGACGAGGTCACCGCCACCGCCCTTTCGGCCGCACCCGATTCAACGGCTGTTGCCGCCATAATAAGACTCAAGGCCATGGTCGAACACGCACCGTAAAGTCCGACGAACGGGATGCCGAAATCCCTGAGTCCGTAGGCACTGCCGATACATTGGTTCAAGAGGTCACCCGCAAAAATCAAATCGACCTGCGACTCGACTATGCCGCCCTTTTTGAGTGCCGTTTTGACCGCCAACTGCTGCAGTCGGCTTTCGGCCTTTTCAAACGAGTCCTCACCCAGAAATTCATCCTCCGACCTTACGTCAAAATACTCGGCCATAGGCCCTTCGGCCTCCTTGGGACCTACCGCCGCGGCAAAACCGCCGACATACACCGATTTTTTAAGCTCAACCGTGCGCTTCCCGATTCTTTTCAAAATAAACCCGCCTTTCGTTTTTTATATTATTTACCGAAAAGCCGATGATATTATAAAAACAATAGGTCAAATACCCTTATCGGTACTTGACCTATCTATTATTTATTCTTACTTCGGGCCGTAGAACCGCAAAACTTTAAACGGCTCACTCTTAGCGCTCAAAAGTATTTTATCGCAGTCGGCAGGTAAAAAGAACTGATCTCCCACCGCGACCGACTCACCGTTAAGCTTACCCTCGCCGTTTAAAACGTAAAGTCCGCTGAATACGTCGCTTCTTTCAATCTCGAAGTTTTTTGTAACTTCGATCATTTCCATTTTAAACATCGGCGTGTCCTTATAACCGACAAGCTCGGTCACCGTCGCGCCGTCTTTAACGGCCGTTTCGGGTTGAATGTGCCAACGCTTGAAGGTCGCCTCCTTCGACTCTCCCGTATAATCAAAGCAGTCGAACATTTTCTCAAATCCCAATCCTAAATGACAGGCAACGTCGGGCACCGTTGCACCCGTGGCCGACGTGCGCTCGGTTCGGATGGTATAATCGGTCGGCTCCTGAATTTCAACAAGGAAGCAACCCATTCCGATTGCGTGGGGCTGACCTCCCGTGATCAGAAAGGTGTCGCCCACCTCGACCTCAAATTTATGCAGACAGTCAAGCATTAGCTCTATATCCTGCTCGTAGAATGCCTTTTCCCAGACCTCTCTTGTGACACCCTCTTTAAAGCCGAGATAAACACAAGGCTTTACCCCGTTTATCTCGCGCTTGTCGATAATATGCCAACACTCGGTCTTGCCAAATTCAGAATCAAAAAGTTCTCTTGCCTTTTCTTTGGACGGATGCACCTGCACCGCAAGGCGCACAGCCGCATCAAGCAGTTTTAACAAAACACCTGTGGTCTTACCGTGGCGTTCAAAATGAGATTTTCCGAGCATTCTCTCGGGGTCGTTCTCAATAAGCTCCTTCAACGAAACCCCGTCGGGCGTCACGCTCAACCCCTCGACGATATGCTCACGTCCGACGTTACGCGCCGTGACGGTCGACATTATCCACTCCTCAGGAAAATGGTCGTCTTCGGCCGTTTTGCCATGTAATTCGGCAATCATTTTGCCCCCGAGGTACGATCTCCACGCATAGGCAGGCAGTAATTTTATTGGTTGCATTTCGGTCCTCCGATTTATAATTTCTTAAACTTTACGGTCTTTATTTCCCACGGCTTGAAGCCGATGTTGACCGCATTTCCATCAACCGAAAGCTCGGCCGTTTTATTTTCCAAAAGGTCAGTTTCACAAGCCTTTGCCACGTCAAACTTGAAGGATATCTTACTGTTTGTCGGTTCATTTGAAGCGTTGAACATTCGGATAACGTAACCTTCGCCGTCCTCCGAGACCTTAAAAAGGCTCAAGGCAACGTCGGGATTTTCAATTTCAAAATACGAGACCGCTTCGGGCGTTTCGGTGTCGGCGCTGACCTTGTCAACCACTGACATTTCGGTGTTTTTAAGCCCGTGCTGAATCAAAAGCAGATCCGTATACGAAGTGTCGGCCGTCATAGGCACAATGGAATATTTAAAGGTCAAGCGACGCTGAAGTTGTGACAAATGCGACTCGGTCTGCATAAATACACGGTCAAAGCAACGGTACAAGGTTACCCCGACGGTAGAATCGGCATCATTCAAAACGCCGCCCTCGTGCAACCCTTCAGCCGCAACAAAACTAAGTCCGTTACCGTCGGCCGACTGCTTGCCGATAATGCCGTTCATATTACGCTCGACACACTCGGGTTCATCCCACGAAGCCTTTTCGGGGTCGGTTCCGACCGGCCGTGTGACCTTGCAGAACGCCTGACTTGCAAAGTAGGTGTCGCCTTCGGTCGCGGTAGGAAGCATCAACTTCAATCGGTGGTCACGCGCCGTGTTATCTATCTCGGTCTCAACGGTAACAAAAGCGCTGTCACGGTTGAGCGTAATAGTACTTATTATCGTGAGCTCGGCTTTTGTTTCGCCACGGTCAAGCGTTTTAGCATCAAGATACTGCGGGATTTTAAAGGCTTTTGTGATTTTAAACACCGTCTTGACCGCGCCGTTACTTATAAGACTTATCTCGGCAGGAATGCCAAAATCGGACACCGTAAAATCATTCATCGGACCTTCGTGACGCCAACCGTCGCCAACCTCACCGTTATCAACGTAACCGCAAAGATTCTTATAAACCTTGCCGTTGCGCTTATCAATTATTGTAAGACGTCCGTTCTGACCGATCTCAAACCTTATAAAATCATTTTCTGCCCAATTTTCACCGCAGGGCATCTTATCGGGAAATGCGACCCGTTTTTGTGCGGGTACAATTCTGAACGAGGCATAGCCCATTGCGGGAACAGGTGCCTTAAAGCTTATAGTATAGACGTCAAAGGTGTCGAACTTTTGAGCAACCGACGAGGTTCTCAAAAGTCGGTTGCGGTCAATGCGCTCTATCTGATAATCGACCTCGCTTCCGCTTTGGTCAAGCAACAGGAAATTGTTGTGCTTTTCCTTCATTGCATACCCTTCGCGCACCGTAGAAAAGCCCTTCATAGCCACCTTTACGGTATGAGTCTTATCAACCACCGTTGCGAGAGTATTATAAACCTTTATGATATAATCGGTCTTGTCATCCGTGAGCGACACGGTACGCTGACCGTCACAAAAGGCCTCGTAAAGACGATTGGCGATATCCTCGGTCTGCTCAAAGCGGTAAGGCATCTGTCCGTGGACACGGTCGCCCGAACAACCGCAGATAGAGTCGTGCGGATGGTTCTGCAAAAGCCATTTCCAAGCTACATCCGAAAATCTTCGGTTTAAAGGTTGGTCGTTCAAAGAGCTGAAAGCCAACATCGGCTCGACCCTTGTTTCCAACAAATTCTGGCAGTAATCATTCTGCTGTTTTAAGGGGTAATGTGCCGAAAGGCAATGATATAAAAGCGTCAGATTACGTGCAGGGTGCTCCATCGCATCACGCGGCTCGGACAGTTCACCCGCAACCCGCGGCAACACCGCCTTATACTTTTTGAGTTCCTCGACCATCTTGGAAAGGTCAACGTCGCAGACCTCTGTCTCGGGGAACTGTTCACGAATCATATTGAGTATTTCGGGAGTTCGGCGGTCGACCGGTGTGTGGTCGTTGGTGTTACTGAAGAACACAACGGGAGCCTCACTGCGGCTCATGGCCAATTCTATCCATTCCTTTAAAATTTTGGGGAATTCCTCGGTGCCGTAGTGCTTTAATTTACCAACGATAAACGCACCGTAAAAGCCGATCGACGTAAGACATTCGGTGCCGTCGGGCGACTGCCACACAAAATGGTTAAAGTCGGTGTTGCCGAGTCCACGGCCTATATAAGCGCCCTCGATTCCAAAGCCTTTAAATATCTGCGGAAGCTGTGCAATGTGGCCGAAAATATCGTTGGCGTAGCCGTATTTCAAGGGCTTGACACCCCATTGCTCGGCTATTTTATGACCGACCGAAAGGTTTTTGATAAGACTCTCGCCCGACACAAGGTACTCATCGGGCATAACGTACCAAGGGCCGACCACGATGCGTCCCTCTTGAATAAAGCTTTTAAGCTTTTCGGCTCTTTCGGGTTCTATTTCCGAATAGTCCTCCAAAACGATGGTCTGACCGTCAAGCGTGAATATTTTATACTCGGGGTCGGATTCCAAAATGTCGATAAGCTCGTTTACCGTTTTGACAAGGTTATACCTGAAATGCTGAAACGGAACGTACCACTCTCGGTCCCAATGGGTCGAATTGATGTAAAACAACTTCATACCTTAGCCCTCTTTACAATAATTTTCAGTATCGGTTTGTTTCAGTATAGCACACCGTCGGCCGCACAGTAAAGTGGCCGCCGTCACGTTATATCAGAATAATCCATATTTTGTAAAATCACCCCAAAAACAAAAAAGCGCTCGTTTAAAAATACACCAACTCACGGCGAAAAATTTAAGCACACAACAAAACGTCCGCATTCCTTTTTTACCTCCCTTTCATACATCCCGAGGACGGTATTTTACATTGACTTGCGCCTTTCAAAGTGGTATAATTTTTATAAATATGTGGAGTTGCGTTAATTTGCTTTGATTGTTGACACAATTTTTATTTTCGGAGGTTTTTATGAAGAAGATTTTATCACTTTTTCTGGTGCTTGTCTTGTCCCTTGGCCTTCTCGCAGGTTGCGGCGGTAATAAAAAGGGCGATACAAACACCCCCACCGCATCGGCTGATGAGGGTATTTTCTCAACTGCCGACGTAAAGTTCATCAATGAAAACAACGAGTCCGTATACCGTATCGTCCGTCCTGCCGATTTGGAATTTGATGCTACGCAGGCCGCCATCGTTTTCAAAAATGCCAAAACCGTACTTGGCGTCACCTTAAAAAACATTGACGATGCTACCGACGGCGCCGATGTTTATGAGATCCTTGTCGGCAACACCAACCGTCCCGAAACCGCCAAGGCAAAAGATTATCTTATTGCTTCAGCGGGCGGTCACCGTGATGACTATATCATCGCATCGATCGACAAAAAAATCGTCATCTACGGTATGAGCGAGGATGCATTGAAGAACGGTGTTGAATACTTCTGCAAAAATCTTATCAAGACAGAAGGTGTCGCAGGCGGTATCAAGCACGTAAATAAAACCTCGGGCGACTTCAAAGCAATCACCGTCAACAACGCAAATTTTGCCTACTTCAAGATCGTCCGTCCTCATTATAATCTCTCTCACATTGTTCAGTTGCAGATCGACGAGCTTTGCAAAACCGCAAAAGAAACCTATGCTTATGAACTCAATTATTATGAAGACGCCTATGTCACCGAAGGTGATTATGAAATCGTCATCGGTAACTGTAACCGCGCCAACGTTCCTGCCGTTACCAATGTTGACCAGTACGTCATCACCATTTCGGGCAAGAAGGTATACTTAAACGGCGGTTCGATCAGTGCTACCGCTATGGCTATTGCCGAGTTCACCAAGATGATGGCCAACGGCAAGCTTGCCGATAAAAACAGTGTTTCGAGTGACTACACCACCGCGGTCGCTTCTTACGACAAGTCCAAATATTACACCCTCGCCTGGGGTGACGATTTCGAAGGCGATGCCATTGATTCGACCTTGTGGTACCACGTTCCCGAAAGTCAGTATTACAGCAACGGTATGAACGGCAGAAAGTCGGTTCGTTCTACCAACCCCGCACACGTTTTTGTTTCTGATGGCAAGTTTACCATCAATGCCGGCTACGACGATCAGCATTACTACGGCGGTATGCTTATGACCGACCGCACCATGCTTTACAAATACGGCTACCTCGAAATGAGCGCAATACTCCCCGACGGTGACGGTCTGTGGACCTCGCTCTGGCTCGACTCCCGTTGGCACGGCTTTGACGAGCAGACCGAAGCAGGTAAATATTACGACTTCGAGATCGACGTCAACGAGTGCTTTGGTAAATCAACGGTTGTTCAGGCAAACTGTCACAAATGGCCGACCTCTTTAGGTGAACAGGAGGGCTATGAGCACACCTCGCTCGACCTTCCCGAGTACTCCAATGCCAAGCGCCGCACAGCCCTGGACGGCGGCAACTTCAACCAAGAATTCCACACCTTCGGTATGTTGTGGAATGAAGAGGTTATGTCCTTCACCTGCGACGGTGTGGTCTACTTCACCTACAAAATCAACGAGACCGCTGAAGATCTCGACGGCTTCCACACCTTGGCTTACATCCGTTTGAGTGCCGCTATCGGCTATGCCAACAACCCGAGAGGCGTTGTTCTTGACGATGCCGACGAAAAGTGGTATACCTCCAATAAGTTCATCATCGACTACGTACATCTTTATCAGTTGGACGATAACGTTCAGCAGTTGGTATTGAACGGCGAAATGCAGTAAATCATATTTAAAACACAAGGCCGAAAAATTCTTTCGAATTTTTCGGCCTTGTGTTTTTTGTTTGGTGTTGTATGTTGAAATTCTCTTACATCATTTCATTGTTTATATCACTATTGGCAAACTCGGACAACTTATCGCCGCGAAGTCCCAAAGCGCAACCGACCATCAGTTTAATGTAAGCCATAGTAAAGCCTTGAGCCGCAATCGGCCGTGCGCCGTGCTTTATGGCGTCGCCCGTCGATTCATAGCAAAACGCGGCGGCACTGCAGGGCGCCAGAAACAGCTCAACGTCGGCCGCCTTGCAACGGTCGATAAATTGGAGAATCGACGTGCTTGAATATCGTCCCGTTCCGCGGGAACGCTCAACACAGACCGATTCGGTGTGATAGGTGCCGTGCACCACCGCACGGATACCGTCGAGACAATATGCGTTATAATCAAGACCTACGTAAGGCTGAACGCGTAAAACCTGCGACTTCAGGTCACCCATTTTGTTGAGCAGCATTTCATCGGTTTTAAATGCTACCCCTTTAGAACTCGCGTTTTCGGCATCATTCAGCATTTCGGCGGTGCGACTGAAAAAGTCATCGCTGAAATTCTCACACTGTTCAAGATGAGCGCCCTGATGAAGATATGTTACACCGTCAGAATTGCGGTAAACGGCATAAACGTTGGGCTTTATTCCGTTATATATCAGTTCGGCCGCCGCCTTGAAATTCACGTGACCGTTAGTACCTTCAACACTCAACGGCAGTTGGGCCGAAACCAACATCACGGGTATTGGGAAACCTGCCAATACAACCGACAAAAGCGACGCTGTAAACCCTAAAGTATCGGTGCCGTGTAAGACAATAACACCGATATATTTTGTGACGTCAATTTCACGGAAGGTCTTTAAAATAACGTTCCATTTTTCGGTTGTCATATTCTCGCTCAAAATATCGGTCGGGCAAACCGCATCAAAGTTGAGTTTTTCGGCACACGGCGAATCCCCGTTTTTGAAATGTTCGACTATCTTAACCTTCGAGGCCTCTGAAAACCTCAAACCATTTTTATCAACCGACGAGCATATCGTTCCGCCCGTCAGTATCACCAATATCTTTTTCGCCTCGCTCAATTATAGCACCTCCCCTTGATTTTTAAAAACCGAGGCATAAGTAATCCTAATGCCTCGGTTAAAAATTAAAGTTTATTTATTGCCTCGATAAGCATGGTGCGAAGTGTCTGAGGATCAACGTTACCTTTAAGCTGCTTCATACACTTGCCGAAAAGTGCCATAATGGCTTTTTCCTTACCGCCCTTAAAATCGGCAACTGCTTTGGGGTCAGAAGCTATGACTTCGGCAATGACCTTGTCAACAAGTCCTGTATCGTTAGACATAACGAGGTCGTTTTCCTCGGCATACTTTACGGGGTCAAGACTTTCATCCTCGAACAATGCGTCGAGTATCTTCTTGGCATTGGCACGGCTGACCTTAGAATCAAGCACCAGATTAATAAGCTCGCCCAAAGCCTTGCCGCTAAGCGTCAACTGCTCATAGGTCATACCCTTGGCGTTAAGCACTCTCGTTACGTCCGAAATGACCCAGTTGGCCGCCTCTTTAGCGTTGTTGCAGACCTTGAAAGCATCCTCAAAGCACTCGGCAATGGCGATACTGTCGGCAAGACGGGTCGCGTCATATTCCGAAAGACCAAGGCTGATATACTTTTCGCGCTTGACCTCAGGGAACTCAGGCAAAGAATCCTTAACCGAATCAAACCACTCATCGTCGATAACCACCGGCATTACGTTGGGATCGGGGAAATAACGGTAGTCGCCTGCCGTTTCCTTGGTACGCATAGCATAAGACTTACCCTTGATGTCATCCCAACGGCGGGTCTCCTGACGGAGCACCTCGGTACCGTTCTCAATAGCATCAATGTGACGTGCAGTTTCATATTCGATAGCGCGTTTGATGGCCTCGATGGAGTTCATATTCTTCATTTCGGCGCGGACACCCAGCTTGTCGCTGCCCTCGGGGCGAACCGACAGGTTGACGTCACAACGCATTGTGCCGTGAGCCATTTCGCACTCGGCAACCTTGGCATATCTCAACAGGGTCTTCAAGCGTTCAAGATAGGCTTCGACCTCCTCGGCGCTCGACAGATCGGGCTGAGATACGATCTCGATAAGCGGAACACTGGTACGGTTAAAGTCAACGTGGGTGGTGTCCTCACGAATGTCGTGAACCAGCTTACCTGCGTCCTCCTCCATGTGGATCTGCTTAATACGAACACCCTTTTTACCTTTAGAGGTCTCAATTTCAACAAGACCGTTGACGGCAACGGGAGCAAACCACTGTGTGGTCTGATAAGCCGCAGGAAGGTCGGGGTAATAGTAACTCTTTTTATCAAAGGTGGTGACACGGTTGATGTCACAGTTCAGCATCATTCCCGCCTTCATACCGAAGTCGACAACACGCTTGTTGACGACCGGCAACATACCGGGCATACCGCAACAGGCGGGACAAACGTGCTCATTGGGGTCGGTACCGAAGGAGTGGGCAGAGCAAGAGCAGAATATTTTTGAATTGGTCGCAAGTTCAACGTGAACTTCAAGTCCAATGACGGTCTCGTAATTCATTTATTTGCCCTCCTTTGCCAAAAGTTTTGCCACGGTCAGCAATTTGTTTTCAGAAAAAGCCTTGCCGACCAACTGAACACCGCCCGAAACCACGGCAGGAAGTCCCGAAATACTTGCGGGTGCGGTGTAGAAGTTTTCATTGAAAGCCATAAATTTATCGTTTTCAATGTCTTTGACGGTATAAGCCGACTTGGAAACGGCAGGCATCAGCACGGCGTCAAACTCACCGAAGAGCTTGTTGAATTCATCAACAATAATGCGACGGGTGCGAAGCGCCTTGTCATAGACCTTCATATAGTTATCGGTCGACAGTGTCTCGGAACCGAAGATGATAGCCGTCTTCAAAAAACTGCCGAAGCCTTCGGTACGGCTGTTCATATAAAGCTCGTCAAGATTAGAGAACTCTTGGGCGCGGTGACCGTATTTTACACCGTCATATCTTGACACATTGTTGCACATTTCGGCACACATCAGAATGTTCCAGGCAACCTTGGCGGCGGCAATGTTGCCACCCTCAATTTCCTCAACCTCAATGCCGTTTTTCTTCAAATCCTCGATTGCCGACTCAATGTTTGCCTTTACGTCGGCATCAATTGAGACCAACATATTTTTGAGAACGGCCACTCTTTTTACGGTGCCGTCATTCTTCAATACGCTGTCACAAAGGGCTTCGGACTGGCTGGTACCGTCCTTGTCGTCGTGACCGACCACCACTGCCAAAGCCTTTTTTACGGCTTCGACCGAATCAGCCATAAGGCTTACGGTCTCACCCGAACAGGCAACCGGAACAGTGCCGTAACGCGAAACGGTGCCATAGGTCGGTTTAATGCTTATAAGACCGCTCTGAGCGGCGGCACGGCGGCATGACCCGTTAACGTCAAGACAAAGTGCAACGTCAGCCTCTTTGGCGGAAAGCACTTCTGCGGCGCCGTTTTTAAGAACACCGTCGACAACCAAAGCGCCGTCGAATGCGGTCTCGCCCATAAGGTCAAGCGCAAATTCGCCGACCCGAGATTTACCGCAAAGTCCGTATCCTGCATTTTCCAAACGGGTAAGTGCCTCGCTCGAGAAAAGACTCTCAAAGCCTTGGAGCATTTTAGAGCCTGCGGCGGTAGCAACACCCTTGGTTAAAATCATATCATCCGCGACAACGCGGGCTTTTGCGGCGGTTTCAAGCTTTAAAGTATACATATCTCCGCCTCCTTATTCCATAACCTTGGGAACGCACCAGTAACCCTCGTCGGTCTCGGGTGCCTGACGCTGTAAGTCTTCACGCTCAAACGTTTTAACGACCTTATCCTCGCGGACGACCGTCATAACGGGCAGAACGTGGACCATTCTCTCGGTGTTTTCGGTATCAATTGCTTCCAGACACTTGTGTTCGCCCTCGCGAAGCTCGAAGAAGGACAAAACGTCCTGCTTTTCGTCCTCGGTCAGCTTCAACTGGTTGAGCAATTCGAGTCTGCGTAAAGTTTCTCTATCCATTAAAAGGACTCCTTTAATTAATCTCTGACCTTGATGTGGACTTCGCGAAGCTGCATCTCGGTAACCTCACCGGGAGCGCCCATCATAAGATCCTGTGCATTACCGTTGAGCGGGAATGCGATAACATCACGGATGGTCTCCTCACCTGCGATAAGCATAATCATTCGGTCAACGCCGGGAGCCATACCTGCGTGCGGAGGTGCGCCGAAATTGAAGGCGGTGTAAAGTGCGCCGAATTTCGCCTTGACGTCCTCTTCGCCGTAACCTGCAATTTCAAAGGCCTTCTTCATAATTTCGGGGTTGTGGTTTCTGACAGCACCCGAAGAAAGTTCAACACCGTTGCAGACGATGTCATACTGATAAGCAAAAATCTCCAACGGATCCTTATTAAGCAAAGCATCCATACCGCCCTGCGGCATCGAGAAGGGGTTGTGGGTAAAGTCGATCTTGCCGGTCTCCTCGTTGCGCTCGTACATCGGGAAATCAACGATGAAGCAGAACTCAAACGAATCGTCCTTGATAAGACCCAACTCGTTGCCGATCCAGGTTCTCATCTCGCCCGAAAGCTTGTCGATAACACTTGCCGAATCACTGATAAAGAACAGCGACTCGCCCTCTTTGATGCCGACCAACTCGGTCAGCTCGGCCTTCTGCTCCTCGGTCAAAAACTTGGCGATGGGGCCCTTGTACTCGCCTTCCTCAAGGGTGATGTAGCCGATACCGAACTTCATACCAATGCTTCTTGAATAGGCGTCGATGGCCTTTTCGAAGGCCTTTTTACCGTCGCCGTCGCCGTCACGCTTTACGAGATAGTTGGCAACGATACCGCGGACCAGCTTGTTCTTAAAGGGAACGGTGCGGCCGTTGATATTGAGGAATTCGTTTTTAGCGAAGAAGTCGGTAAGGTCCTGAATAACAAGCGGATTGCGAAGGTCGGGCTTGTCGGTACCGTATTTAAGCATCGACTCAGCGAAGGTGATGCGCTTGAACGGAGGTTTGGAAACCTTTTTGTCCGAAAATTCCTTAAAGGTGTTGTAAACGACCGTCTCGGCAACCTCGAAAACGTCCTCCTGCGAAGCAAAGGCCATTTCGAAGTCGAGCTGATAGAACTCACCGGGTGAGCGGTCCTGACGTGCATCCTCATCTCTGAAGCAGGGTGCAATCTGGAAATAACGGTCGAAGCCCGAGGTCATAAGTAACTGCTTGAACTGCTGAGGAGCCTGCGGTAATGCGTAGAACTTACCCTTGTGCTTACGGCTCGGAACAAGATAGTCACGTGCGCCTTCGGGAGAAGAAGCGGTCAGAATAGGAGTCTGAATCTCCAGGAAACCGAGGTCCTCCATCTGACGGCGGAGATAACTCAAAATTTTGGAACGAAGCACGATGTTATTATGGATCTTGGGATTGCGAAGGTCGAGATAACGATGTTTAAGTCTTACGTCCTCTCGGGTCTCGTGCGAAGCCGAAATCTCAAACGGCAAAGCGCGGGTGCAGGGACCCAAAACCTCGATTTTTTCTGCGACGACTTCAATAAGACCGGTTGAAAGCTTTGCGTTGACGGTCTCCTCGTCACGTCGGGTTACGGTACCCTCGACCAAAATAACGGTCTCTTTGGGCATTCCCTGAATCATTTTATCATCGTGAACGACGATCTGGGTCACACCGTAGTGGTCACGCAGGTCGACGAAAAGTACGCCACCGTGGTCACGCACGGTCTCGAGCCAACCTGTCAGCACAACGTGTGCGCCGATATGCTCGGTATTAAGTTCGTTACAGTTATGGGTTCTCAACATCAAAAATTCCTCCAGACATATAATTATTATGTTTCTTAAATTTAAAAATTTTCAAACAAAAAAGCCTTTCGCCCCAAAAAGGGACGAAAGGCGAACTTCCGCGATACCACCCAAATTGACCGAAAAACGGCCCACTCGATTACATCTTGACGCGATGAACGGCGGTTCTAATCACCAAATGGCTTTCTTCCGCAGACTCGGGAGTGTTTTTCCCAAAAATTTTCTTTATCGGCTCACACCAACCGCCGACTCTCTGTAAAGAAACGTTTTCGGTACTCTCTCCGTCAAAGTCCAAATATTAATTTGCGCCAACATTATACCACCGTTTTTTTGTCTTGTCAAGTTTTTAGGGTAAATTTATCGGCCGAAGTAATTTTTATAAGAATACTTGGTGCCCTTACAGTCGGGGACGGGCCAATCACAGTTTTCCCAATTATGGTTATCCTCGGTCATCTCGGCGCTTGTACGGTTAAAGTAATAGTGGTAAGCGTCATCGGGATCACCGCCGATAGGGTCGTCGAAGGTAATGTCGCACATATACCATTCGCCGTCAAGCTCGACCACGTTCCACTTATGGCCGCCACCTGCCGTACCGACAACACCCGCACAGTTGATGCCGACCGCAAAGCACAAGGTCTGGAAGGCTTCGGAATACGACTCACAGACACCGTATTTATTAACGAGGATGCCGTAAGCATTCCAGTTGGACTCACAAACACCGTTCCAACGTGCCGAAAGGTTGTAATGACTGTCCAGAAGGATTCGGTCGTAGATAAGCTTTTCCTTCTCAACGTCGGGAGCCGCGCTCGGAATGGTACTGATAATGCGCTTGACCTCGGCATCAAACTCGGACTTTTTCTGCAAAATACTGTCACGGAGTTCGGGAGTAATACGGCTTGGAGTATGACCGTAAGCACAGTAGTTCTCGCCGTCGGAATAACAGAACGACAACTCGGTAATATCTTTAGCTTTCGTATAAATCGACACCGTGTTACCGAGATAAAAATGCTCGGGGTTATCGGCCATATAAAGGAAATAGATATAATAATTACGGTTTTCCGCAAGGTCGGCATTGATCACAGCCGAGGCTTCAAGAGTATTAACGGCGGTATCAATGGCACGGTACCACGACTTCTGCTCTTCGGTCAGAATAGAATAAAGATAACGCTCCGTATAATGCAGCTTCCTGTGTGTCTGACCCGTAGTATAGGTGTAATAGGTCTTTTTAGGCTCGGACGAGGTCACACTCGAAGACGAAGCGGGAGTTTCAGGACGACTCGACGGGCTGCTTTCACTCGAAGTAACAGTGTCCTTAGACGAAGCAGAACCCGAAGAAGTATCTTTTGAGGACGTTGAGCCTGACGAGTTAGTCTTGGAGGAGGAATTGGAGGAGGTAGCCCCCGACGACGTTTTGGAGGAAGAATTGGAGGAGGAATCAGAGGAGGAATTGGAGGAAGTGTCGTCGGTATCGGGCTTAGGAGTGACCTTATCTATGGTCGGGATTGCGGGTGACGTATCGTCATCACCGCCGTCAGGCTCGATTGTAGGATTTTTTATGTCGATAGTGACCGAGCCGTCCTCGTTCTCGGTCTTGTTCAACTTGTTGTCTTTATCAAATTTATCGGCAAAGTCGTCAAAACTCGACACGCCGTCATACGACGATATGAGTGACGAAATGTCAGAACTGTTGTCGGAACTCAAAGCGCCCGAGCTTATACTACTGCTTGAAGAAACGGAAGACTTGTCAAAAGCAGTCGAACCGACGTTGGCCTCATCGTGACCGAAGGGCATCGTATTACAACCTGCGATCACCAAAAACACCAGACACAAAACAATAGCTATAATTTTTTTCAATTAGAATTTCCTTTCTTAAATACAAGAGGCGGTTTAGCGATTACGACCCTCATCGGCATCTTCACTAAACGACGCAACCTCGACAATGTCACCAATATCACACTGGAGTGCACGGCAGATACGCTCCAAAACATCGGTCGTAACACTTTGATTCTTACCGAGCTTGGCTAACGTGCCGGGACTCATATTGGCGGCGACCCTCAGGTCACCTTTCTTCATATTTTTATCTATCAAAAGTTTCCACAGTTTGTTATAACTAACAGACATTTCAAACCTTCCTTTCTTGGTGCTTTTTTCACATTATAGCACAAAAAATACATTTGTCAAGAGAAAATATTCACATTTGTGAATATTTTGTTCGAATTTATAACTTTTTCGCCAAAGAAAAGCCTCGACCGAAATAAATTCGGCCGAGGCAAATCAGATCATCTATTTTATACTTATCTTAACGTCGCCCGTATCGGTGCTGATTTCACAACGACCGCCTTTATCGGTTTTGGGTACGTTGACCGAGCCTGTATCGGTCTCGACAAAGAATATCTTGTCGGTCAGAAGCGTTCCCTTGACCCCACCTGTGTCGGTCTCTATTTCTATATTACCTGCATCACTCGAATCAAACTTAACGTCACCCGTATCGGTTTCTATCGTCAACTTTTCGGTCGCAACGGTCCCGATAAGTTTAACGTCGCCCGTGCTTCTTTCAACCGAAATGTTCTTGGCCGCGGTCACGTTTTCCAACGTAAGATCTCCCGTGTTGCCGTCCGATATAAGGCTTTCGCAAACGAGATTTTTAAGGTCGGCCTTACCCGTCGTCACCTTGACCCTTGTGTTGCCCTGACAGGTCACGTCGGAAACCGACACCTGCCCCGTTGTGGCCGAAAGATCGAGACTTTGAGCCGTAATATTTTTCACCGATATATCACCCGTTGTGAACCTTGCCTTTAAATCACCCGAAACGGCAGCTTCAAAGTTAAGATTACCGGTCGTGCCCTTGATTTCGGCACTCTCAAATTTAAAATCTTTAGGGATTTTCACATTGCTTGTGTTGGCCTTGACCGAAAGCGCGGCATACTCTCCCTCAGGAAGCGCAACCGTGATTTTAGGACTTTTAAAATTTATTCCGATATGATTATACCATTTTCTTGTATCTTTAACCTCGATGGTCAACACACCGTCACGTACACTGACCGTGTGCTTTTCCTTGGTCCGTTCATAACATTCGACCGAAGCTTTATCCGAGTCGGACGGTATAAACTCAATATCGGCCGCTTTTGTTTTTATCGAAACGTCTTTAAACCCTTCGGTTATATTATATTTATTGGTTTCGTAACTTTCGGTTGACAAGCCTTTAAAGTCCCATTTAAACATAAACATTGCTGCTGTGAATATAATACCACCTATCAGAATAAGGCTGACACCGACGATTATTGACACTAATACCGATTTTTTCATTTTGCCGACCCCTTTCCGATTATACTGCGTTTAAGTACCAGAAAGAACTGTTTATGCAACCACAAAAAGCCTTTGGTGATAACGTTGAACAAAAGGAAAAACAGCACTGCCAAGCCGCCCAATATCAAACCTGCCGCCAACATTACCAACCCTAACGGCATACTGCCGAAAATAAAGGTGATAACGCTTCCGAAGATGCAACCGACACCGGCCAACAGCAATGACAGATCTACGGCATAAAGCGACACGATGACCGACCACAAAGCCACGACCACCGCCAAAATCACCGAGAAGAAGGCCGCCAGCAACGGGAACCAAAGCGGAAAACCGAGAATTATCAAAACGATCTCCCACGCGCTTAAACCTCTTTTGGGACGCACCTTTTCCTTAACGATTTTAGGCAGAGGTATCTCTTTTAAAATATTATTTACGGCATCGTCGACCGAGCCGACCGCCTTGACGGCTTCCTCTTCGCTCAACCCGTCTTCCGTTCGGTCGTCGATCATCTCGGAATAAAACTCGACCGAACGGTCGATATCGACTTGCGGTATTCCCTGCAATCCCTTTTTCAGAGCCTCAATAAATTCAAGTTTCGTCACTTCGACTCTCCTCCCTCGCTACAAATTTATATATCTGCATTATCTCTTTCCATTCATCCTTAAAGGCTTCGATCCTTTTTACGCCCGACGGTGTTATTGTATAATATTTTCTCAATCGGCCGTTATGCTCGGCGGTACTGACGGTGAGATGCCCTGCCGTTTCAAGTCGGCGCAGTATCGGGTAAAGAGTCGACTCCGAAACCTCAACAAACGGCTTCACGTCCTTGATGATCTTATATCCGTAGGACGGCTCATCTTTTATAGCCGCCAGCACGCAGACGTCAAGCAGTCCTCGTTTCATCTGTATATCCATCTAAAATACCTCCTTACACATTATACTATACGTCGCATAGTATAATTTGTCAAGTGTTTTCTCGAAAAAAATATACACCGAAAAATTTTCGGTGTATAAACAAAATATCAGGCTAATCGTCTCTTGAACATTTTTCGGCATCAATGGCTAAAACCAACATCAAAGCCGTCAAAGCATCATTGTAATCTAACACCTCAATGGAGTAAGTGTCGGTCCAATTCCAGATTTCCTTGGTTATTGTGGCTATCTGCTGACCCGAAGCATTGACAATATTATAGTCCCACTCACACCAGTCCCCCTCGACCTGCCAACCGTTGCAATCAATGTTATACTTCGGTTTAAAGAAGGTAAATTCCCGATTGATCGAGCCTATATATTCGTCGCCGAGATACATTTCAAACTTAGGCAGCCAGGTCAACACCACCTGTTTGACGCAACCAATGGCCTGACCGTTGGCATCATAAATGCGCAGTTTATGGCCCCAACTAAGCTCACCTTTGACGGTATAGACCGTCTGCCCTGCCTCGTCAAAAA
The DNA here is from genome assembly GCA_017629275.1 of Clostridia bacterium. GTDB lineage: Bacteria > Bacillota > Clostridia > Oscillospirales > Acutalibacteraceae > UMGS172. Next base: position 1,030 of record JAGBXM010000062.1, on the reverse strand, counting down.
CGTCGTAACTGCAGAGCCAACTGAACATCCTTTGTTTAAACAGCAATTTCATATACAAAACTCCCACGCAAAAACAAATCTATAATTTGATTTGGCTTATGCCACTTGTAAAGTGGCTTGTCGAAGCGCTTTTCAACGTTTCGACAAACTACAATCATTATACCACAAATTTTACAATTTTCCACACATTTCGCGATAATGGGGCAATTTCCTGCAAAACACAAATTCGCCCCGGGGGCTTCGTTCAAAACGACAGTCTTTGGAGTTTTTACAGTCCTTTTGTTTACTATACTTTCAAAGTTACAGCCCCCCTATTTGAGATTGTTATTTACAATTCAGTATAACTGTGTTAAAATCAAAATCATCACACAAAGAGGTGCTCATTTATGATTAAAATGCTCAGTATAGGAAACAGTTTTTCGCAGGATGCTCTTTTCTATTTTAAAGGAATAGCCGACGAGGCCGGTATCGACGTCGACGTATGGCACATGCATATCGGCGGTTGCTCTTTGGAGCGCCACTATAACAATATGATGGCCGATCTTCCCGAGTACAGTTTTCTGATAAACGACGAGACACGCCCTGCCGCAACTCTTTCGGAGGTTATTGAAAAAGAACAATTTGATATCGTCACGATCCAGCAGGTCAGCAGTATGAGCGGACTTTATTCGACCTATCATCCCTATGTTGACGGTATTATGGATTATATCAGAAGAAATCAGCCCAATGCCAAGTTGTGGTGGCACAAGACCTGGGCCTATGAGAAGGACAGCTCACACCAAGGCTTTGCAGCCTACAGCAAGAACCAGAATATTATGTACAAGGCCATCTGTAATGTAGTTGAGAAGGTCAATGACGAGATAAAGTTTGACGGTATCATCCCCTCGGGTGATGTTATTCAGGCTTTGCGCTCGACCCCCGAGTTCAACTATCCGCAGGAGCCCAGCCTTTGCCGTGACGGTTTTCATATGCACCTTTTGTACGGCCGCTATGCCGTCGGTGCAACCTGGTTTGAAACCCTGCTCGGCGG